>JACZJI010000068.1 GCA_014860665.1 Bacteroidales bacterium
TTTCAGGTGTGGTTTATAAAAAATTAAAAGCAGCAATTAAAAATTCCGAAAAGGATACATTGAAAAACCCAAAACGGGTTATCAATAATCTAGATAAGTATTACCAACAAAAAGCCTGGTTTCAAATCACAGATTCAGCAAAAAGGACAGAAGTCCGCGATAAAATTCTGTATATGCTATTTAAATCCTTGCAAAGAACAGGAAATGAGAAAAAATACAAACAACTGGTTGATGAAATTGAAATTTATAGAAAACATGAGATTTTTAAATAAAGATCAATAATTCTTAGATCATTTATTTTATTTGTACATAAAAAAAAAGCCCTTTGCCTGTAAAAGCAAAGGGCTAAAAATCGAGGAGTATTGCCTATATTTCAGGGCAATTCTACCTAATCATTATTTTACTACATTGATCTGTCTGCTGTAGTTTTCATTGCCTCTTCTCATTACGCAGGTATACACACCGCTTGTCACTGCGCTGAAGTCTGCCTTCAACTCATGGCTGCCTTTGTCTGCATATCCATTGTAAAGATCCATTACCTTCTTACCGGCAATATCATACAAGCTGATCTCAATGTCTGAACCCTGACCCAGATTGTACTGGATAGTTGATTCACCGTTTGCCGGATTTGGTACAGCATTGCCTAACCAACTTGCGTCAGTTCCGCCTACTGTTACCTCTACTACATTGCTGTAGCTCCAGTCACCGGTTACATCGATCATCTTCAGTCTGTAAGCATATGTGGCACCTCTTTCGACATTGTTATCGACAAATGGACCGTAATGTCTTACTACACTGCTCTTGCCAGCTGCTTTTTCTTCACCTATCTTTGCAAAGTTGCTTCTGCCGGCTTCGCTTACAGATGCTTTTTCGACTTCAAATCTGTCTGTGTTGTATTCACTTGCTGTTGTCCAGTTAAGATCTACTCTATTTGATACCGCTTCAGCATTGAATGCTAACAGTTCAACCGGTATGATCTGACTGCCGTTCTTCTCGAAATAATCAATCAAGCCTCTGATTATCATCTCGATGTTGCCCCAATGTCTCCAGTCAACTCCGAGCATAACAACGTTTTTGGATAATGTTGTTGTTGCAACTCCTAGTACACTATCGGTTGGATTTGCATTGTGATCAAAATAGTAGTATGCCGGCATTGCAAGTCCCTCACCTGTGGAATTAACACTCATTAATCCACAATAAGGATCCCTATCGCCTGTATAACCGGTAGCCATGATCATCTCTGATAATCCTCTTTCGACTGCTACACCAATTGCATAATTACCATCGTTGCTCACTCCTGCTCCTCTTGGATTCTCAGGTGCTACGTTCACTGCTCTTAAAAGATCATTTACAAATCCAAGATCCTGGTTTGGAGTATTCCATGATTGCTCTCTGACCATTTCCTGGCTGCCAACAATAAGGTTCTTCTTCATTAAGTCGTTTCCGCCATCGAGGAATCTCCTTATGTCCATTCTTTCCCATCTGGTCATGGGTTTATCACTTGCATCAGATCTCCAGATAGTTTTGTACATTGTATAATTAACTGCTTTTGGCTCCCAGCCGTTACGGTCAAATATATCATAATCGTATCTGGGATTGTTCATGTCGCTGATATCTACAAACCAACCCAATATTGCCATTCCACCTTTTACAGCGTCAAAATTAAGTCTTCCGGCTATTTCGTCTGCTGTTGAATTTGCATCAAGATTTACCATACTGTTCTCTGCCGTTACTACAAGCTGCATCGGTGATTTAGCAATATAGAATCTGACTATCTTAGAAACGGAGTTGTTTCCGTTTTGCTGATCGCTGACTGTTCTGGCTACTATTCTGTATTTTGGTGTTACGTTTGCAGCCATTGATGCAAATTGATCTGGTACAACATAACCCTGTCCCTGCAATTGTGCATAGGTCATTGGAGAGAAGTCTGTTCCCTGTCCGTCTGCTAAATTAAATGGCAGATCGATAGTTTCCATTGATGAAATGTCAGCTTTTACTGTCACTGCCGGGAACTCAGGTATCGATGAGAATTGTCCGTTTGACATTTCTCTGTAAACCTCTACCGTTACGTCGATTCCGGTCTGTGGCAGATTGCCGTTATTTCTTAGCTGTGCTTTAATCTCAACCGGTGCTGTTGTCATTATATATTCTGCATCGGCGAACATTGCCGTTTGTGCTTTATATGCCCAGGGATCGATAATGCCAAGCATTTCGACATCGGCTAAGTACATTCTTCCTATAAATTCTTCTGCTCCAATGTCATATCTCTGACCGGCTGCTCCCCTGGTGTTTCCGTCTATATCTGTTGTTACCCAGCTGAGTCTGTCTCCTCTGTTGTCTAATATGGATGCCAAAGGTGGCTGAGGATCCATGTTTACTCTCAGTTTCTGGTTTGGTGCAGTTCCAAGATATGTCAAATCCTGTGTGAAGTTGCCATATACTGAATGGAGATCCTGCTTGGTCCATACCTGCCACTGTGGTAATCTCAGATAGTCATTACGTCCACCAAGATCTATTATCATTCCGTTGTCCGGATTTAATTCAATAAATCTTGCTACTGCCGCATCTGATTGTGATGATGTCCAGAATGCATTTCTGTCAGCTGTCAGTGATCCGTCGGCTGGCAAAACACCCTGTAAGAATAATGCTGAATTAACAGGACATGCCAAATCTACATCATTGTCTGTCATTGCGATCGCATTGTTATATAACTGGGTTCCCATTGTTTGCTGCAAGCCGATCCCTGCCAATGCACCGGAGTTCATAATGCCGCCGTCTCCGCTCATGATTATAGTGTTATTAGCTATTCTGTCATTTCTGCTGAAGTATTCATAATAGAATGGTGTGATCATTTGTGTCAACCAATTTGCGTTGGGCTGTCTTTCGGTATAGATGTGGATTCCTGCCCTGCTTGCTGTTGTTGATCCTACTGTCACTCCCCATACTATGTTGTTTATTATGTTCATCTGCTCTTCTGTATCAGGGAAATAAACCTGACCCAGTGATGCATGCGGGAATACGTTCCTGTCTTGTCTTATTCTGATTCCGGTAGCCATCTTGTTTGAGTTTACTCCACTGATCTCATTACCGGAAATCACATCGTTTACGTTGTTGTATCCTTTTGCTGTTGTTGTCGATTCACCGCCTGCAAGTATTCCTGCTGCGTCTGTTGTTGAATTGCCAACACTGAATATCCTGTTGCCGATTATCTTGCTCTCTTCTTCATAACCAAGGAAGATTCCGGCTCTGGAGATGTCACTTATTATGTTGTGGCTGATCTCATTGTTCTTGTTGTAGAATCTCTTATAGTCTCCTGTTGCTTCTATCAGTAACTGACCAACACCAATTGACATTATTCCATATCCGAAACCACTGATCTCATTGTTGGTGAGCATGTTGTTCGTGTTTGGTACCGTGTCAACTCTGGCTATCTGAGCTTCTTCTGTGCCGAATAATGAACTTCTGTTTACTATTCCTGCTGAATATCCTGAGACCACACTTCCGGCTAGTGCTGTATCTGCTGAGAATGTGAATCCTGTTACCGGATTAAACAGTGTGGTTGGCATCCATACATTGTTCTTGTATGATGGTGAACCATTCTCTATCAGACAGTTCTTAACCGTTATATTGTGTGAACCTCTGTTTAAGTAAAATGCTACTGCCGTTGCTCTTGA
>JACZJI010000069.1 GCA_014860665.1 Bacteroidales bacterium
ATTAACAAGATATGTTCGAAGAATTGACGTTCTCTTTGGTTGTTTTGATTTTTTTGAATCTTTCATGTCAATTGAAAATTTTGAAATTGATTATGAGACAAAGGAGGGCGATGAAATTTTAAAAGAAAGTTTAATAACCTCTTTAATTTTTATTGGACTTTCACATAATTTTTTGAACACAATGTTTGTAGTATCTTATTAATATTTTGACTAATTATTCTATTACGCGCGGAGGTTTTTTTATGAAAATAATTTACTAACACAAAAAACTAAAACTATGAATTACCCAAATGTACTAATTGTTGATGACGATTTTTTGAGCTCTGAGTTTGTAAGAATTGTATTGGAACGTTATGATTTTACTGTGAGTGGTGTTGCTGCTACCCCGCAAAAAGCATTAACAATATTCTCCAAAGGAGATACGGATCTAATTATTTGCGATATTGATCTTAAATGTGAGTTGACGGGTATTGATGTAGTGCGCAAAGCAAAGAAAATAAGACCTGTACATGTTATTTACCTGACAGGTATGAGTGATGAAAAGATTTTTGACAAAGCGTTGCAGACACAACCGGATGCTTATATTACAAAACCTTTCACACATGCTCAGCTGATCGCAACCGTGAGAACTGTATTGAATGAAGCAGAATTAAATAGAAATTCAGAAAGCTGCCCGGTTCCGACAAGAAGAGAAATCGAAATAATTGAACAATTAGCTAAAGGATTAACCAGTACACAAATTGCTTCAGAGTTGAATATTTCATTCGAAACGGTTCAAACACACAGAAAAAGAATCTTAAATAAATTCAAGGTGAATTCCAGTTCTGAGATTATTGTCCTGGCAATGAAAAAGCGCTGGATTAATCTTAAATATTCTGAACCCAGCCTGTTTTAATCAAATTGATTCCTAAATCGACAATCATATATTTCTTATTCAGATGGTTTTATTTACATGAACCATCATCTATTTTCCATTGGTTGTAACGATCCGTTAAGCAATTTCTTTCCTAATCTTAACCTGAGATCGATATAAGCAAAGGATTAAAAAAAGAGAGTTGAGCAGTAACCGGAACCCTATTTGATAAAACAGTTGGTAAAGCTCCTGTGCCTGGAGTGTTCAATCTGACAAATGTTTTCAATTTATCGTTAATGGTTTCTATTATAGAAAATTTACGAAGTGTAATTTTGTCATACAGGGTATTTATTTGATTTCCCATATAGATACGGAGTCCTGTGATACGTTGAATTCCATCAATAAACAAGTTTTCAAATAATGTTGGAAAACCAATCTCCTATCAGCCAATAGTTTTTCTGCAATTTTTTTTATTCCACTAAGGTTATCAGATTTAGCACCTCCTTTCATAGGAACCCGCTCCGAGGCAAGGCCATAGTAAAGCTATGATTAAACCGAGGTTTAGCCGAGGTTCCTTCGAAGTTCCTTCGAATAAAAACGAATGAACCCCGGTTTAACTATGCCTTAAATATTGCCTTACTATATCTTTGCTATGGGCAGGAAGCAAACTTGACCTTTTAGAAGGAATGAGTACAAAAGATCTATTTAAATCGAATTCAGGTAATCTTACCATCGTTTGATTTTGTATTTATTCATATGTAACTGATTTTGAATTGGACCCTATATCCTGCAGAATAATGCAATCCAATCAGGCATTATTTCTTAATTGCAAAGTCAAATTTTTATCTCCATTCTTTTTGGGGTACCCCAAATAACTCCCACTCAGAAAGTATCTCCTTAACAGAGTGCAATTTACTATTAATGTGTAAGATATCCCCCAATTGGGGGATTGTTTTGCGTTAAGGCCTGAAGTATTTTTGTTATAACCGTGAAATAAACAGGTCTCTCTAGACTGAAGCGGATGTGCGAACGATAAAGAAGTTCTTAGAATAATTTAAATGATAACTAACAGAAATTCAAATAAATCTAAATATAAAAACAAAAATCACTATTTGGGCACTGAATTTAGTTCTTTGAAATCTTTGAAAAACGCTTGATTAGCTTCATTTTACAGAGTGATACTTTAAGCAAGAAGTGTATTAATCACTTCATAATTTAGGGAGTATTTCTTGTATTCTCCATTATTGTAACTGAATATGAGTGTTTAATGGGAGATATTTTCTGAAATGGGTTACCCGATAAATGAAAGATTTGTCTTTAGGGGACAAGATTGACAGAGTGATGATCTTATTTCATTTTCAAAAGTGATGTTTTTCACTGTTGGATAATCAAATTGAACCATAATAAATGTAAAGACAGACTGTCGTTTTTTGACGAAAGCTTTCCTGGCCTTTGTAAAATGATGTTGCTACTAGCGGTTATAAAAATCAAAGAATAAAGGGGAATATAATTATAACTAAAGAGTGGTTTGAGTGCCTGATGATAAAAACACAAACCAATGAAAAAATTATTCTTAACTCTTTTGGTGATTGGCATGTTGGCCAGTTGCCAGAAAAAATCAACAAATGAGCCGGTTAAGACTCAGTCTGTGACTTTTGGGGTTCAAACAATCGACCCCAGTAGTCTGAAATCTAATAATGATACCTGGAATTGCAGCAATTCCATTCCGGATATGGCTCGTATTGACGTGGATGGCGTTGCCTATTATTCGCAGCTCACTACAGTTGATGGTAAACTATATACTCAATCCATTCAACTTACTCCTGGTACACATCAGGTTAATCTCTTTGTGCTGTATAAAGAAAACGACGGTGTTAAGGGAGTAGGAGAGCCTGATGAAATTGTTTTTGGCACCCCGGAAACCGGATCAGAGTACGCGGTTTATGTAAATAAGACCGTTGATTTTCCAATCGAGGTAAATGCTTTTGCAAAAACAGAAGTGCCGGTAGAGGTACTTTGCTTTAATGAAGATAAGTATACCAAGTTTGGTTATGACTGGTTTAGCATTCAAAGTATTGTAATTCGTGAACAATGCTTCTTCGGCGACTTCTGTACCAAGCATTTTGCCGATTATATTGGCTCGGATTATGCACAACAACCGACAGGTTTAGCCATGGATATGCCAGCTATCTTCAAGATAATGGCCTATGTGCAAAATGGAGATGGTTGGGATCTTATACCAAATGGAAATGGTGAAGATGGCAGTTTTACAAATGATACCGAAAATGCAAACTTTGGTGTAGGTGCTCCTGTTTGCATAAAATACCCGGATAACCTGAGCCAAACCGATAACTTCAAGTTTGAGTTGTATATTTTGGTAAAACAAGGAGAGGCATTCAATTTTGTCCTCTTCCATACCTGGACGTTTTCCGATGATGAAATGATTCCCGCCGGAAATGACGGAGTGGTCGACTTCGAATTGGGTAACTGTAATGTCGGTTCTGCCGACCTGGTGTTGCCTCCTTATATGAACCTACCAGCAGAGGTAACTCTGAGAGTGGGTAATACGGTCCCTTCAACAACCCTTACACAGGAAGGATTACCTGGCTTTTTCGATGTTGTATTGTCTAATATAGGCCCCGGCTTTGACATCATCGATGGCAGGTATCCTGTAAATTGTTTCACTAAGAATATCTACATAACCTTTAACTCAGTCCATACAATGAAAGTTGAAAGCTCACTTTATCCTGAATTGATGGGCTCTTATGTTAAAGACCTTCCATGGGATAAAGCAAATTGGCTTATAAACCATCTTGCCGATTATCCGGGACATACATGGTCAGATATTCAACAAGCACTATGGATATTAGAAGACCCAAACTATACCGGAAATGCTGTCGGACAATATAAACCCGCCCCAATCACAGCTATTGGACTAAAAATGGTGTCGGATGCAAATCGTTTGGGGGACGGCTTTGTTCCTGCACCAGGTGATTTAGCCGCAGTGGCATTTGAACGCGCCAGTGGTAGTCCTGTACAATGTGTGTTTATAAGGGTAGACCCTTAATTGTTCTTTAAACAGTTGTTTCCCAGGGATTGGGCTTTCCAATCCCTGATTTTTCGGAATCTATTTTAAAAACATAAATAGTCTTTTGACAACTTATCAATTCTCAGGGATGAAATCTGCTAATAAAATAAAAGACATGAAAAAGAGAAGCTCATGAACAGTTTTCTTATCGAAGTGACTAAAGTAAAAAGTGTGATAACCTGTTAAAAAATAATAAAATGAACTACCCAAAAGTACTAATTGTTGAAGAAGATTCTTTAACATCCGAATATCTGGAACTTATCCTAAACTATTATGATATCAATGTTATAGGCGTTACCGGAAACTTGAAAAATGGAATGGATATCTTTTTAAAAGGTGATACAGATCTTATCATTTGTGATATCAATCTGGATGACGAGCAGTCAAGTATAGATTTTGTTCGTACAGCTAAGAAGATGAGCCCTGTTCATGTTATTTTTCTGTCCGGTTCCAATGATGATAAGATTTTAAAAAAGGCATTGCGCACACATCCGGATGCTTACATAACAAAACCTTTTTCACACAATCAGTTGATAGTATCCATTAAGAGAATAGCAGCCGAAGGTGGATTCAGGAAGGATGTCCCTGTTAGTGAAAAACCTACTAAAAGAGAATTGGAAATAATTGAACAGTTGGCTAAAGGGATGACAAGCTTTCAGATTGCTTCAGCTTTGAATATTTCCTTTGAAACAGTTCAAACATACAGAAAACGAATTTTAAGCAAGTTCAGAGTTAATTCTACGTCTGAGATTATCGTTTTGGCGTTGAAAAGGAACTGGATTAACTCTAATTATTCAGGATCTGCCTTTCGTTAGTCTGATAAATTTATTTCCAATTAAAACTTTGTCTGCTATAATTGACTGTTTTAAGCTTGTTTGCAAGCTTTGAAAATTAGGATGACCTCTCGTAAACCAATTTTATGAACTTCCTGAACTCCCGGTTTGAGGGAGTCGACTTATTGTGATATCTTATTTATAGAAGTGCATTATTTGGTGTCGCAATTTATGATGCTACAGCAAACTTAAGCCTTCTTTTCTGACCTCCGGTAACCGTCTGTTTTGACTGATTCCGATTCCCTGAAAATTACCAATAATTTATCGTAATTAATTATTAATGTGGAAGATATCCCCCTGTTGGGGGATTGTTTTGCACTGAAATATGGGTTAATTTTGATAATAAAGAATGAGTAATTAAGCGATTAAGAATCGAATTAACCTAAAATATTAACCTAAAATTTAAGCCCTATGAAAAAGATATTTTTACTGCTGGTTTTAATTGGAATATTTTCCAGCTGCCAGAAAAAGTCGCCTGATGCACCAGTTACCAGGCAGGAAGTAACTTTTGGGATACAGACAATTGATCCCGGAGTTCTTAAATCAAGCAATGATACATGGAATTGCAGCAGCACCATTCCCGATATGGCGTGGATTGAAATTGACGGAGAGGACTATTATTCACAGCTTACTACTGTTAATGGACAACTTTACACACAGTCCATTCAATTGACTACAGGTACGCATACTGTCAACCATTTTGTGTTGTACAAAGAAAACGACGGAAAAAAGGGGCCTACCGCTGCTGATCCTATTGTTTATGGTACTCCTGAAATTGGTTCTGAATTTGCAGTTTATGTGAAAAGACCTGTTGGTTTTCCAATCGAGGTTAATGCTTTTGCAAAAACAGAAGTATCGGTTCAGGTGCTGTGTTTCAGTGCGGATCAGTATACCAAGTTTGGTTATAACTGGTTTGATGTCCAGGAGGTTGTTGTTCGTGAACAATTCTTCTTTGGTGATTTTTGCACCAAGCATTTCAACGATTATGCGGGCTCGCATTATGCACTTCAGCTAACAGGTTTGGCCTTGGATATGCCGGCCATCTTTAAGATCATGGCTTACGTACAAAATGGAGACAGCTGGGATCTTTTACCAAATGGAAATGGCGGGGATGGTAGTTTTACCAATGATACTCAGGAAGCGAACTATGGTGTAGGGGCTCCTGTCACTGTCATATACCCTGATAACTTAGGTCAGACAGACAACTTTAAATTTGAATTGTATATCCTGGTAAAACAGGGCGAAGCATTCAATTTTGTCCTCTTCCATACCTGGACTTTCTCCGACGATGAGAAGATTCCTGCAGGAAATGATGGGGTGGTCGACTTTGAACTGGGGAATTGCAATGTGGGATCTGCTGACCTGCAACTGCCTCCATATCTGAATCTACCTGCTCAGGTTACCCTTAAAATGAATAATACAATCCCTTCAACAACCCTTACGCAGGAAGGGTTGCCTGGCTACTTCGATATTATTTTATCGAATGTAGGTTCCGGTTTTGATATCGCTGACGGTAAATATGCTGCAAACTGTTTCAGAATCAAGGGCGGTATTAACAATGCACAACATCCCTACAAAGTTGAAAGTTCGCTTTATCCCGATTTAATGGGTCCCTTATATAAGGACCTGCCCTGGGACAAGGCAAACTGGCTGATGAACCATCTTGCCAATTATCCTGGCCATACGTGGTCTGATGTCCAACAGGCACTCTGGATGCTGGAGGATCCGAATTATAACGGTGATTCTACTTGTGAGAAAAAGCCTGCCCCGATCACAGATATCGGACTTAAGATGGTAGCGGATGCCAATCTTTTGGGACCAGGTTTTGTCCCTGCCCCCGGCGATTTGGTTGCAGTGGTATTTGAACGCCTGATGGGTGGAAATGGTGGAGAAGGTGGAGATGGCGAGGTAGAAGAAGGTGGAGGTCATGGCGAAGAGGATTCCGGCCATATGAGTGGTGACGAGGAAGGTGGTGAATCAGGTGGAAATTGCAATAAGGGCCAAAATGGAAAAAATGGCAATGAAGGAGAAGGGGAATCCGGTCAAAAAGGTCAGGTAAAATATATATTTCTAAGAATTGATCCCTGATCGCAGTCCTCGTTTTTCCGGATGGGTTAGAAACAGTTTGTAATTAGCTGATTTTATTAACTGATAATTTAGGACATAAAATATACTTATTACCCTTTTAAAGGGATACTATAATTGGAAATATTTTTCGCGCGCAAAGTCATAAATCCATCCTCTAAATATCAAAGAAACCGGCTCTAAAACCGGTTTCTTTGATGGCCTAAAAGGATTTATAAAATCAGCGTAATTCATTAAAAACGTGTAAGATATCCCCCAACTGGGGGATTGTTTTGCTTCTGTGCCTGAAGTACTTTTGCTATGGAGGTTATAGAAAAATAAACAATAGAAAATCTATATGTTTTCAATACCAATTTATGAATTAAAATGAATAAGCCCTATGAAAAAACTATTATTCATTCTTATGGTGCTCGGCACGTTAGCCAGCTGCCAAAAGAAATCTCCAAATGCACCTGTCACATTACAGGAGGTAACATTTGGAGTTAAAACCATTGACTCCGGTAGTTTGAAAGCCAGCAATGATACCTGGAACTGTAGCAATACGATTCCCGATATGGCCTGGATTAAAATTGATGGAGATAATTACTATTCTCAGCTGACCACAATTGATGGAAAGCTTTACACCCAGTCTGTCAAGCTGGAACCCGGAACTCATCAGGTTAGCCTTTTTGTGTTGTACAAAGAAAATGATGGCGTTAAAGGAGTTGGTGAAAATGACGAAATTATTTTCGGTACACCTGAGACCGGATCTGAGTATGCAGTTTATGTAAACCAGCCTGTAGCTTTCCCAATTGCGGTGAATGCTTTTGCAAAAGCAGAGGTATCAGTAGAGGTACTTTGTTTTAACACGGCTCAATACAAACAATTCGGTTTCGACTGGTTTAGTATTCAAAACATTGTAATTCGTGAACAATGTTTCTTTGGTGACTTCTGTACCAAGCATTTTGCAGAATATGCAAATTCTCATTATGCACTGCAAAGCACTGGTTTAGCATTGGATATGCCGGCTATCTTTAAGATTAAGGCTTATGTACAAAACGGAAACGGATGGGATCTGTTGCCAAACGGGAATGGGGCAGATGGTAGTTTTACCAATGATACTCAGGATGCAAACTACGGAGTTGGAGCTCCTGTATGTGTCAAATATCCTGATGACCCAAATCAAACTGACAACTTTAAGTTTGATTTGTATATTTTGGTAAAACAAGGAGAGACATTCAATTTTGTCTTCTTCCATACCTGGACGTTCTCAGATGATGAAATGATTCCTGCAGGAAATGACGGAGTGGTCGACTTCGAATTGGGTAACTGTAATGTCGGTTCCGCTGACCTACAGCTTCCTCTTTATATGAACCTGCCTGATGAAGCCACTGTGAAAATGAACAACAATGTTCCAAGTGTTACTTTAACCCAGGAGGGGTTACCCGGTTATTTCGATATTATATTGTCTGACATAGGCCCGGGTTATGATATAGCCAACGGAATGTATCCTGCTAACTGCTTTAAAATAAGGGGTGGAGTCAGTAATTCAATTCACCCGTATAAAGTGATAAGTTCACTGTATCCTAATCTGATGGGGCCTGACGCACAGGGACTTCCTTGGGATAAAGCCAATTGGCTGATCAACCATCTCGATAATTACCCCGGTCATTCCTGGTCAGATATTCAACAGGCATTGTGGATGCTGGAAGATCCTACTTATACCGGTGATGATCCGGGCGAACACAAACCAGCCCCTATTACGGCCATTGGACTTAAAATGGTAGCTGATGCCAATCTTTTAGGAGCCGGTTTTGTTCCTGCTCCAGGAGATCTGGTTGCTATTTCTTTTGAGCGTGACAAGGGTAAAACTGTAAAATACATGTTTATAAGAATTGGGCTTTAATTGTTCTTAGATATTTATTACACCGGGATTGGGAAAACCAATCCCGGATTTTGGGAGAATCATATTTTTTATGATTTCCGGATGAATCAATTCAGTAAATGAAATCTTCAGATAAGTAAAAGAATTAGTTCATTTCATTTATAGTTCTTACACTTAAGTCTCTATAATCAAGAGATAATAAATCGGCACAATAAATTATTAAGATTTGGTTCGTTCATCTGACTGTTATAAACTAATCTAAACATTACTAAAATGATAACTGAAAAATATAATAAAATGAACTATCCAAATGTACTGATTGTTGAAGAAGATTCTTTGACATCTGAGTATATAGAACTTGTACTAAAGTATTACGATATCAATATTACCGGTATTGCGACTAGTTCACAACAGGCTATGGAGATTTTTTCCAGAGGTGATACGGACCTTATCATCTGTGATATAAACCTGCATTCCGATTCGTCGGGTATAGACTTTGTAAGAACCGCGAAAAAAATGAGGCCAGTTCGTGTTATTTTTCTCTCCGATTCTAATGATGAGAGGATGTTTAAAAAGGCTTTGCAATTACATCCGGATTCTTACATTACGAAGCCTTTTACTCATAGTCAGCTGATTGCGAGTATTCGGAAGATAGCACTTGAAGGTGAATACAGCAAGAATGTATTCCGTCAGAAAAAACCCACCAAAAGAGAATTAGAAATCATTGAGCAGTTGGCTAAGGGAATGACCAGCAGACAAATTGCTTCAATACTTAATATCTCTTTTGAAACGGTTCAGACGCATCGTAAAAGGCTGTTTAGCAAGTTTAATGTTAATTCGAGTGCAGAGCTTATAGTCCTGGCTTTAAGAAATCGCTGGACTAAAAATACATATCCGGAGTCAACGTAATCTTTGAACGGAAGAAATATTCGGTATTAATCGTAAGAATCTTTTAAACCGTAGTAAGCAGTTAAAACACGTATTAGTATTCGTGAGTGAACCTTTATACTCAACGAGGCATCATTAATTGGATACAGGAAGAGTCGAAAACTGTCGGCTGTAAAATTATTGCAGTTGATTTTGGCGACTGTCTAAAACCAATACCCAAGGTTAAAATAAACCATGGCTTTTGCCGGTTGGTTTGAGTTCATCAGCGAAAGCTGCACCGGACCTATAAAGCTGTCGTAGCTCAGTGTTAGCCCATATCCCACAATTAACCCGGAAGTCTGTGAAGGATTAAAGCTATTGCCAATTTCTCCTGCGTCAACGGCACCGGTCAAATAGAATTTCTTTATCAGATTGTACCTTAGGCGTCCGCGCACAACAATCAGATTATTTCCGATTTCCTGTACAAAACGTAATCCGGTGAAAGGAACGAAACTATGAAAATAATTATCCGGATTTTGTCCCCCAAGATAGAATTGATTTTGCGGCGGGGGCGTAATTAAACCAAGGGTCATTCCCGTGAAGAATCCAGTGCTGAAAACCCATTTATTTGCAAGCTTAATATTTTGGTCGTAGTTCAGATAAATAAATGGGGCACTCGAAAAAGCCGATTCCTTATCTTCAGTGGCGATATTAAGCCGGTATCTGAAATTAAGTTCAGCTCTGAATCCCATTGTGGGAAAGTATGCCCGGTCATAAGTGTCAGCATTAAATTCAAAAAACAAATTTCCATAGCTGGAGATCTCATCAGTGCCTGAAACTGCTGAATCAGTAAGGTCCGCTTTTTTTACCCTGAAACGTTCAAATTCAAAGCCTGACCGGAAATTGAAAAGATTCTTTATGGTCGCATTTATAAAAGCAGCTCCTGAAAAATTAAAAAACTGATAGTCGAGTTTTTTGGTGTCGTTTTGGTACAGGTTAAAATTCAGCGAATAGAAGTCAAGACTTGTTCCTAAACCTATTTTAGAGCCCATATTGAATAAATACATCGTCTTGAATCTGGGATTGCTTCCCAAAATGGTCTGCGCAAAAAGTTTGGAGCCTTTCCCAAGTTTGTTCCTTAATACCATGTTAAGCAGAATACTTCCTTGATAATCTGAATCAAAATGTACAGCAGCACCTAATGAACCCGGGCTAGCCTCATGTACTTTAATGAGTAAGTCAGTGCATTGTCCGCGAGGTTGGAGCTCATAGGATACATGAGAAAAGAATTTGGTTCCGTAAACCTGGTCTATGGTGTGTTCCAGATCCAGGATACTGATCTTCGAATTACGGTATTTATTGAAATATTCTTTGAGGAACTTTAGTGGGATTTCCTTATAACCCTGATAATGAATTTCGGAGATTCTTATTGAGTCCAAAGGAACTGTGTTGTGAATCCTTACAGGCTCATATTTTATTTTGTTTAATGAATCGGCTAAGGCTTTGATCTTCTCATAATATTTTTGAGCCGCTCGGTCCCCGACAGCCATGATGGAATCGTATTTATCAAAATCCATCACCTCATATTTCATATCTATAGGAATGTAAAGATTGGTGATCTTGTATCCTTCTTTGTTGGCTGCAACACGGTAATAGCTGATGATTTGCTGAAATACTTTAGGAACGGTATTTAGCTTGCTGATTTTGTCCGTCAACCCATGCTGAACGTCTAAACCTACAATCAGACCGGCCCCCATCTTTTTTACCTGTTGTGCTGGATAATTGTCAATAACGCCTCCGTCTATAAGATATTTCCCCTGATAATACGTAGGCGAAAAATAGACAGGAATCGACATGCTTGCCCTTATCGCCTGCGGCAGATATCCGCTTTTCAGTGTCACAGCTTTCCCGTTTAAAATATTGGTCGCCATACAGATAAAAGGAGTGGGGAGCTTTGAAAAATCAGTCGTTTTATAATCAACTGTAAAATAGCGGTTGAGTAACAAATCGATATTCTGACCTTCATACAACGAAGATCTCAATTCAATTTTGTGTTGATCAAAAGGAAATGTAGCAATACTATTTTCAGAATACCCTTTTTCTTCGAATGCAATGTATTTTCTGTCAACAACATCACGAAGAACATGATCCCAGTTTTGTCCTTTGACAATTTTCGCAATGGAGTCCGGATCATATCCAAGTGCATACAATCCTCCGATGATGCTCCCGATACTTGTCCCTCCAATGTAATCAAGGCGGAGTCCCGCTTTTTGAATGGCCTTTAAGAGACCGATATATGCAAAACCTTTTGCCCCGCCACCGCTTAAAACAAGGCCCACGGTAGGTCTTTGCTGCTGCTTTTCATTTCCCTGCTGGGCAATAAGATATTCAGGTCTTATTAATAAAACGATGAAAGACAGTAATATGAGCGAGTAGAGCTTTTTCATTAAAGGGCAATTTGGTAAAAAATAACTGGAAGTTTATCGTTTCTGATATCTATCCATTCAATTTTTCACTGCAAAATAATGAAAAGTTTCCACTCCAAAATCAAAAAAATACCTAATCTTTTGTCACTTCGCCCATTCTGATCTTATCTTTCTCAGTGATGATCATGGGAGATTCTTTTGTCATAAGCACAAGTCCTACAACTAAGAACATCAGCAGGCTGAATGAGATCATCCAGTCGTGGATGTAATGGTTGTGCCTCATACTCATCCCGGCTACGAAGAGCATCCCCGAAATCTGTCCGACCCATAGTAACAGCCCTTGTGAAACAGATTCCGGAGCGGGATAGGAAATTTCTGCTGCATACTGAAATCCTACAGGACCCGCACTCAGAATGAAAAATCCCAGGATAAAAGAGGCGGCCAGTGCAATATCATAGGCTGTGGCAGGATTATGGAAAAAGAGTTGCGTAAATGTCAGTCCAAGAACACCAGGCAAAGCACCCGCAGTGCAAATTACCAGGAAGCGCTTACGCATTCTGAATTTGTCCGAAAGTGCCGGTATCACCAGAGCTCCTATAATTCCACCGATAAGCATCATTCCGCCTATAAGCCCGTTGGAGTCTTTTACACCCAGGTTTGCGGAAATAGAATCGGTCATGGAGCTGATGGCATTGAAAATACCAAGTCCGATGAGGAAAACCATAATGGTCAACAACATGTCTTTCTGTTGCAGAATATCTTTAAGCCCTTTAAAAAAGTCGTCCCTTTTTAAATCATCTGCAGCAGGAGCTGTGGGTGGCTTTTCCTTTAAAAGCAGGAGTGTCATCACTGCTGCACCAAAGGTAAGCCAGCCGTATAGCATCAGCATATGGGGAAAACCGCTTCCGTAACCTGGTTTTGTGGGGTCTGTACCAATAAGCAACGGGGTTATTAACATGGCGGCAATAATACCAAGATACTGTGCCAGAATTGCCAGCCCGGCGGCAAGTCCTCTTTCCCGTAAGGGGAACCATCTTACTGTAACTGCTGTAACTGCATTTAATATAAAAGGCTGTGCAATGGATAATCCCACCTGTGCCCAAAGGATTACCATGAAATTATTGGCGTAAAAACCTTTTACCAATCCTGAAATGGCTGCTATTACTGCCCCGATCCCGATGGCGACACGAATTCCGTATGTGTCGATTATATAGGATGCAGGAATGCTGATAATAATGTAAACCAGCATGTAAACCATGGCCAGGAAGTCAATATTAAAAAAGGAATTTGGGTTGAACTGTCCTTTGTAAAACATGTCTGCAGGACGCGCCACAGCGGCGTGAGCCAACCATTGCAACTGAATGACAAAAGAAATTATCATAAAAGTAACAAGGATGACCCACCTGTATCCGTAAACTTTGTAAGTTGAATTTGTCATATTGTGAAAAATTATTAATGACAAATATGAAAAAATAATTTGATTTTGTATCACGGTACTGTTTTTTTGATGACAGCGGATGTGATTTGTTATTGATTTAAGCCCATTCCGGCTGGCGATCATAAAGAAAAAAGATGAAATTTATCGAAAATAATAAATGTTTTACTTCTGGTTACCAGATTCTTAGTGTGCGGTTTAACAAACTTTAAGAACATTAGTCTTTTTTGGATTTTTTTGTACTTTTGCCGCCTGAAAAAAACGAACTATTTTGTACAGCTTAGGCAATCAAAATCACAGTTTTTCGTTAGTAAAAAGAAGTTTCTTAAACTTTGCACTGGACCCGAATTACAGCCCTACCTCCACAATAATAACTTGCAACCAGGTTATAGCAGTCATAAAAAAAGTTGTTAAAATAAGGAAAGATGGATTTCTCACAAGGAAGCAGTAATAGCTCTTCAAAGCAGGAAGATGCTTCTCAAAAAAAGGAAAGCACAAAGGGCCTTGCCATGTTGTCGCTGGCCGCATTGGGAGTTGTATTTGGTGACATCGGAACCAGTCCTCTGTATGCTATACGTGAATGTTTTCATGGTGATTACGCTATTCCTGTTTCACAGGAAAATATTTTAGGTATTTTGTCATTGATGTTTTGGTCACTGGTTATGATTGTGACTGTCAAATATCTGACTTTTGTACTCAGAGCTGATAATAAGGGAGAAGGCGGTGTTTTGGTTTTGGCTTCATTGGTCAAAAAAACCAGTTTTAAAAAGACCCGGGGTATCAGTCTTGTAGCCATTGGTGTTTTTGGAGCCTGTCTTTTGTATGGTGACGGGATGATCACACCTTCCATCTCTGTTTTGAGTGCTATCGAAGGTTTAAAGATTGTAACGCCAGTATTCAGCCCCTTTGTGATACCTGTTACAGTAGGAATTCTGGCTGGGCTGTTTTTGATCCAGAAGCGTGGTACGGCAAGTGTGGGAGGCCTGTTCGGTCCGATTATTTTTATATGGTTTATCGTCATTTCGGCACTGGGAGTTTCGCAGATTATCAAAGACCCAATGATTCTTCGTGCCATTTTCCCATGGCATGCCATCAATTTTCTCATTATTAATAAAGGGCATGGGTTGATTGTGTTGGGTGCCGTTTTTCTGGCAGTAACCGGAGCAGAAGCCTTGTATGCCGATATGGGGCATTTCGGTAAAAAGCCTATTCGTCTTACCTGGCTGGCACTGGTTTTCCCGGCACTGATTTTAAACTATATGGGACAAGGTTCTTTGCTGTTGATGCATCCTGAACTTTCATATCATCCGTTTTACGGCTTAGTACCTGACTGGGGACTCATTCCATTGGTGATCCTTGCTACCATGGCAACGATCATTGCGTCACAGGCTGTCATCACAGGTGCTTTTTCGTTGACCCAGCAAGCCATTCAGTTTGGATATTTTCCTCGTTTAAAAGTTTCACATACTTCAGCAAAACAAATCGGACAGATTTATATAGCTCCCGTTAACTGGCTGCTGGCTGTTTGTACCATTGCGCTGGTACTGGGATTCCGTTCGTCGAGCCAGTTGGCAGCAGCTTATGGAGTAGCAGTTACAGCCACCATGCTGATTACGGATACAATTTTCTATGTGGTGGCAAGGCAGAGATGGCATTGGAGTAAGCTGCTCGCAGGAAGCCTGGCCGGTATCTTTATCCTGATAGATATTCCGTTTTTTATGGCGAACATCACCAAGCTTTTCCATGGTGCATGGTTCCCGCTGTTCATTGCAGGTATCGTATTTACGATTATGCTGACATGGAAAGAAGGAAGAAGAATACTGGGAAATCAGATTTTGAATATGTCTCCGACTATAAGTACTTTCCAGAAAACTATGGCTGAGAATCCGCCGCAGAAGGTGCCCGGTACTGCTGTTTACCTTACAGGAAATCCATACAGAGTTCCGCAGGCTATGATTCAAAATCTCACGCACAATAAAATCATCCACTCGGAGATCATTTTATTGCATTTTCAGACCGAAGATGTGCCAAGGGTGTCGAATTTCGAAAAGGTAGAAGTTGAAAAAATCATGAACGGCTTTCATATTGTCACGGTAAGACATGGATTTATGGAGACCCCGAAAATTGACACTGTAATATCGTTGGCTCGTGAAAAGGGTGTTGACATGAATATGGAATCAACAAGTTTCTTCCTTGGACGTGAAAAACTTCTCATGAGCGATCATCCGAAAATGTCCAAATGGCGCACCAACCTGTTCCTGTTTTTATCAAAGAATTCACGGGATGCCAGCACTTATTTCGGGATTCCGCCCGACCAGGTAATCGAAGTGGGGCACCAGTTCGAGCTATAAAAGATTCATACGTCCTCGAAATTTATTGTCAGAAGTAGTGCATTTTAACCTTGTGAAAATGTGTTTGGCAAGGTTTATGTATCTATTTAGCCTATATAAACCAAAATTTGTCATCAACTAAAAACAAATTACCACAATGAAAAAATTACTATTCGGTTTGTTCGCAGCTGGTTTTGTGGCTGTCTTGCTTTTAACAGGCGGATGTAAACTCGGAAACTCATCACCTACTTATACCGAATTCGCTATACAGGTTGACAGTATTCAATATCCCGATACCATAGTGTCAGGAAC
>JACZJI010000008.1 GCA_014860665.1 Bacteroidales bacterium
TACTTGATGTTTTTGGTAAACAAAATGTTTTAAATTATTATGGATTAGATTATAAAATGGTTCTGACTAAATCAATTTCCGATGTTGATGATAAAAATATAAGAAGATTAAAAGTTCAGGACATGCAGATAATTACTGAATTCTTTTCAATAGCTTATCCAAATAATTGGTTTGATAGTCGTATGATTGACACAGATAAGTATTTTGGATATTTTATAAATGATATGTTAGTTGGGGTATCCGGTATTCATGTGTATTCTGATAAATACAAAGTTGCAGCACTTGGTAATATTGCGACACATCCAGATTATAGGGGTCAGCAGATTGCCTACAAATTAACATCTGCGTTATGTTTTGACTTGCAAAAAAGTGTGGATTTAATTGGATTAAATGTCCGTTCAGATAATTCAAATGCAATAAATTGTTACACAAAGATTGGATTTGAGATAATTGGATCATATGATGAATGTTTGATTAGAAATGAACAATAGCGTAATAATAACAAGAAATAATAAAAAAATAACGGGGCACAACAACACCCAACATCGTCCTCGTTTGCAACGAGGATGGATTTTCCCCACCCCCGCTAGTGCATGCTGTGGAACGAAGCCTTGTTATTTTTCAGGCTTTTAGCACTTCCGGGTTGGCGATATTTACCGGGGTTCCTTTTGAGAAGGCAAGGATGTTCTCAAATGCCTGCGAAAAGTAAAATTCGTAACCGTTCCGTTCAACGTAGCCCAAATGGGGCGTACAAATTACGTTTGGCATCTGTAATAAGGGATAATCTTTATCGAGAACCGGTTCGTTTTCATAAACGTCCAGTGCAGCAAAACCGGGCCTCCCCGATTTTAGTGCGTTTACCAATGCACCGGGTTCTATGAGTTCGGCCCTGCTGGTGTTTACAAGCAACGCATCGGGTTTCATCAAAGCCAGATCACTTTCTTTCACTATGTATCTGGTATCGCCGGACAATCTCAAATGCAAGGTGAGGATATCAACAGATGAAATAAATTCTTCCTTTGTGTCTGCCACTGAAAATCCATCTTTTACCGCATTTTCTCTCGAGTTTTCACTGCCCCAGATTACAACTTCCATCCCGAAAGCTTTGGCATAGGAAGCAATTCGCTTGCCAATTCTGCCATAGCCCCAAATACCGATGGTTTGTCCGTTTAGCGCCCTGCCCATGTTGGTTTGCCATAGCCCCTTTTTCATCCCTTCAATGGCTTGCGGCAACTGTCGCCAGGCACTCATAATCAAATTCCAGGTAAGTTCGGCTGTGGCGATAGGCGAACCAACGCCTTCCGCAACAGCAACCTTATGTTTTGTGCAGGCATTTACATCCAGATGTTTTGAAACTTTTCCAATCTGGCTGATCAACTTCAGCTTGGGCAGTTTTGACAAAAGTTCGTCTGTGACTTTTGTCCTTTCCCTTATCAGAACGATGGCTTCAGCATCTTTGAATCGCTCAGCCAGTTCATCAATAGACTTCACTGTATCATTATAGACAGTAACATTATGGTCCTGCAGTAATTTGTAGCAGTCAAGACTTTTAACAGCATTTTGATAGTCGTCGGGGATTGTAATATTCATAGTAATTGAATTATGATCATCTTATAGAGACAAAAATAAGTATGGTTTTGCCATGATTTTATTTTGACACCAAATTTCCTCCGTTCCCGATCCAGGAGTGGCTATCGAATATTTCATTCACAGCATCCTCATAAGCATCGAAAGTGTTGCATTTTTTTATCCGGCCAAAAGCTTTTCCGGGTTGTTCAAAGGACTGTGCAAGGTAGGACCAGAATTCTTTCATAACATTGATAGACTGAAGCCTGTCGTTCATCTTCCGGCGATAACCGTAGTAAAGATCATCGACATATTTTCTCAGGAGTACTTTTTTGTCATCCGGTTGGGGTTCTCCTTTGATTACAGATGGCAAAAACGGATCTGCCAGCAGCCCGCGGCCAATCATCCATCTTTCAGTATCAGGAAACCGGCTGGCCATTTCTCTGAAATTTTCAGATGAAAAAACATCCCCATTATAAGCAACCGGAACTTTACTTTGCGAAGCAGCCTGACCGAAAGCCTGAAGATCCACGTTGCCTTTATAAAGCTGCACACCAATGCGCGCATGAATAATCAATTCCGACAACGGGAAATCATTAAACACGGGCATCAAAGAGTTTATTTCCTCCGGACTGTTATAGCCTAACCGGCACTTTATGGAAAATTTCAACGGAAGTTTGGGAACAGCTTCTTCCAGAATCTCTCTTACCATTTCAGGATACGGGAGCATGCCCGAACCTCTTCTCTTTTTTGCCACTCTTGGAAACGGGCACCCCAGATTCCAGTTGATTTCTTCAAATCCCTTTTCATGACAATATTGCCCGAAAAGGATGATCTCTTTGGCATCCTTACTCAAAATCTGAGGAACCACGGGAATGCGGTTATGGTGAGTCTGCTCCAGTTCCGTACCCTTAGACCGGGGACTGTTGGCATCCTCCACATTAGCAAAAAAGAATGTATAAAGCTTGTCCACTCCCGTAAAATACCGGGTATAGACCTCACGAAAGACATGGGTTGTAATTCCCTGAAAAGGGGCAAGATATATCCGGTTTTTAATACTTTCCAAAGATGTCATTTTTTAAGGAATAACGAATCATTGAACTACTCAGTTGATATACGGAGATTTTTTCTTTGTGTGTTTTGTGCCTTCTTTGTGTGTTTTGTGGTATAAAAGCCCGGCATCTCTGTTTAAGCCGGTTATTAAAAGCTATTGCACAAAGAACCACGAAGAAGCCGCAAAGAACCACAGAGAAACTATTATTCAGAAAACCATTTTCTTACTCCATACCTATGGCTACAAAAGGATTGCTTTCCTTTTCAATTCCAATGGTCGTGCTGCGTCCGTGGCCGGGATACACTACTGTGGCATCCGGCAGGACGAACAGTTTTTCCCAAATACTTTTTTGCAACACATCGTAATCTCCGGTTTCGAAATCGGTGCGGCCGATGCTTTGGTAAAAGAGCACATCCCCTACCACAATAAAACCTTCCTCTTCCGCATAAAGACAAATACTGCCGTCTGCATGTCCCGGCGTGTTGAAAATCTTAAGAGAGGATTTGCCGAATGTAAGCGGTTGCCCTTCCTGCAAAGTGACATCAATTTCCTTGGTGCCCGAAAAAGGCAATCCAAACTTCTGTGCACTATTGGGCGCTTTATCAATAAACAGCTGTCCGGCGGGGTCGGCTGCCAGAGAAATTCCAAAATGTTCGCTAACCACCTTATTGCCCAGCAAATGATCGATATGGCTGTGGGTATTGACAATCAGTTTTGGAGTAAGGCTATTAGCTGAAATGAAATCCCTGAGTTGCTGCATTTCTTCTTCATCGGAAACACCCGGATCGACCAGGAGGCATTCACCGGTTTCATCATACAGCACATATGAATTGAGTTGAAAAGGGTTAAAAACAAACTTTTCTATTTTAATCATGATTATTTCTTTTGAAGGCAAAAATACAACATCCTTTCCTTTGTCAGCTTCTGCTGGGATTTTCCAATCAGAACATCGAAATTACATAAAGAATGGAGAAAATGCTTCTGTGTCATATTTCACAACTCACACATATACTGTGGATTCAAAAAACATTTTTATATTTACTGCTTGTCCAACAAAAAATTAATCTCATGAAAAAGATTTCCTACAAAACCTTATTGATTGCAATTGCATTGCTCATGGCTCTACCTGCCATAGCACAGAATCAAATCGAAAAACCAGAAGCTTTTTTCGGTTTTAAGCCGGGCGCTGACCGGCAGCTTTTCACATATGAAAAGCTCATTGATTACTTTAAACTGCTCGACTCACAGTCGCCACGGATCAAGATGTTCCGGATTGGCACCTCTCCCATGGGAAAACCCATGTATGTTGCTATGATTTCAAGTGCCAAAAACATTGCTGAATTAAGCAAACTTAAAGAGATCAACAAGCAACTTGCCCTGAATCCCAATCTTTCTGAAGCACAAAAATCAGAGATGATTAAAGATGGAAAAGTATTTATTTACGCGACGCTTTCCATGCATTCCAGCGAAGTCGGACCTACCCAGGCTTCACCGCTTATTGCTTACAAACTTATCACATCCGATGATCCGCAAATCAGAAACTGGATGGACAATGTCGTTTATATGATGGTTCCCAATCACAATCCCGATGGGATGGATATGGTGGTGGAAAACTATTTGAAATACAAAGGAACACCGTATGAAGGAGCTTCCTTACCCGGGGTTTGGCACAAATATGTTGGACATGATAATAACCGTGACTTCATCACACTTTCGCAATCAGATTCCAAAGCCATTGCAGCCGTTTCAGACACATCCTGGTATCCTCAGGTAATGTTTGAAAAACATCAGATGGGAATGTCGGACGTTCGTTATTTTGTACCTCCTCCAACCGACGCAATCGCACAGGTTATTGATGCCAATCTTTGGAACTGGATGAAAATATTCGGTTCGAACATGATCACCGAAATGACGGCTGACAGTCTGAGGGGCGTCGTTCAGCAATATGTTTTCGACGATTACTGGCCGGGGTCGACTGAAACCAGCCTTTGGAAAAATGTAATTTCCATGCTGACAGAATGCGCCAGTGCCAAGGTTGCTACTCCTGTTTACATAGAACCTACCGAGCTTACAGCCGACGGAAAGGGACTTTCCGATTACAAGAAAAGTATTGACATGCCGGCTCCCTGGCCGGGTGGCTGGTGGCGGCTGAGCGACATCGTACAGTATGAGATCAGTTCCACTATGGCTATCATTAAAACTGCTTATCTGCATAAGGATGAGATATTGAAATTCCGCAATGACATTTGCATTAAAGAAATCAACAAAGGGAAAACACTGGCTCCCAATTACTACATTCTACCTGCTGCGCAACACGATCAGAGTGAACTGGTGGATCTTATCCGCATCATGCAGGAACAGGGCGTTGACGTTTATCATCTTACCAAAGACATCACGCTGAATAATTTCGATTATCATACAGGCGACATTGTAATTCCTCTGGCACAACCTTACCGTCCTTTCATCAAAGAAGTGATGGAAGCCCAGGAATATCCCGTAAGGCATTTCACCCACGGCGGAAAAGTCATCCGTCCTTACGACATCACGTCCTGGTCTTTGCCACTGCAAAAAGGTCTTGAAAGTCATGAAATTGATCAGTATACAGACGTTGTCAACAAGAACATCGATAAGCTTCCTTTGAATTTCAATTTTATGACGGCTCCCAAAAAAGATTCCTGGGGCATGGCATTTAATGTAAATGATAATGAGAGCTTCAAAGATGCTTTCACGCTTCTGTCTGAAAAAAACAATGTCTATCGTACAGAAGAGGATTTTACTGTCAACGGTAAACTTGTTCCCAAGGGCAGCTTTATTGCTTCCAACAGCAGCGATCTGAAAAAGCTGACTGAAGACATGACCGTTGAACCCATTGTCTTATCAGAGAAACCTACTGTAAAACTGAAGGAGTTAAAACTGCCACGTATTGCCCTGATGGTTACCTGGTTTCACGATATGGATGCAGGATGGACAAGGTTTGTCTTTGATACATACCATATTCCTTACACCGAAATTCATCCTGAAGATATTGCCACACTGGACTTATCTAATTATGATTTTCTCATCTTTCCGGATATGGCCAAATCAGTCTTACTGGACGGGAAATATTCCGAGAACGGATATTATCAGCCCAATTTTCCACCGCAGTACACACAGGGAATCGGGAAAAAAGGTCTGGAAAAAGTGATGGAATTTGTAAATAACGGTGGTAAGATTTTAAGCTGGGGACAATCCACTAACCTGTTTGAAGGAGATCAGAAAATCAAAGCTGAAAATGGCAAAGAGGCAGAATTTGTACTTCCTTACAGGAACATTGGTCCGGAACTGAGAAAACAAGGGTTATACTGCCCCGGAACATTAATAGCCGTGAACTGGAAACAAGGGCATCCATTGACGTTGGGCATGGAAAAGCGAACCGGTATTTTCTACCGCGGAAATCCTGTTTTTACGACTTCCATCCCTGGTTTTGAAATGGACCGCCGCGTGATCGGCTGGTTTCCGGAGGAAAATCTTATCATGAGCGGTTATGCCGAGAACATCAAAATGGTCGGCAACATGCCCATTATGGTTTGGCTGAAAAGAGGCAAAGGCCAGATGGTGATATACGGTTTCAGCCCGATATTCAGAGATTCGACACCTGTTACTTTCAAGCTGGTGTTCAATGCGCTGTTTATATGATCTAAACAAATCTATATAAAGAAAAAAGGAGAGAATCGGCGGGGAAACTCATAAGTAATATCTGAGGAGTACCCGTTATTTTTGCTCTATGAGATAATTAACTGGACGCCTTGGGAAACAATTTTTTCCACATCCGAAGATGAAATAGCATCATCTGTTATGATGACATCAACATCGGATATATTAGCGATTTTAACAAATCTTTTCTTTCCAAATTTACTGGAGTCGGTGACTACAATCCTCTTTCTTGAAGCTTTTATCATGGTTTGTACCAGACTGGCCTCACTTTCTAATTTTGTATAAAACCCCATATCGGCATCAATACCATCTGCTCCAAGAATAGCGATGTCGCAAGAATAACTAAGGATGGTTTTTTCTGTGGTTGCCCCTATTAATGATCTCATTTCAGGACGCAATGTTCCTCCTGTAATGATTACTTCGATTTGATCATTATCAGCAACGATATCTGCAATAGGCAAACTATTGGTAATCAGTTTGAGGTTTTTTTTGTTTTTAAGGTTTTTAGCCACTTCAATAATTGTTGAACCCGAATCCATTATAACTGTACTTCCATCTTTTATGAATTCTGCAGCTCTTTTGCCAACTTTTTGTTTAAGCTTATAATTATGTTCCAAACGCTGATTTAAATTTAAATCGAAATTTGAAATCTGTTTGCTAATTGCCCCACCTCTGGTTCTAATCAAAAAACCTTTTTTTTCAAAAAGTGACAGGTCATTTCGAACGGAAACTTCACTTACATCAAACATTTTGGTTATTTCAGAGATTGAAATGACATTTTCTTTATTCAAAATCTCAAGGATCTTAGAACGTCTGGCGAGTGTATTTCTTTCCGATTTACCTGTTTGAGTACTATTATTCATATTTCTGAAATCATTAGTCTAAATCTTTTGCAAAGATAGGGTAAAAATACTAAATAAGTTTTAAAACTTTTATTTACTTATTATATAAGGTATATTCGTAATGTTTCGAAACAAATATTAACAATTTTTTAAATTTATTACAAAAAAACTTGCGAAACCTTTCGAAATGTATTATGTTTGTCGAGATGATATTTAAAAAAAATGTTTCGAAAGATTTTTTGTTATTAAGATAAGGTAATAAAATAAAATTTATGAATAATTATTATACTTATAAAGAAATACAACAACAACCTCAATTATGGTCATCCATTTTGGATCTTGTACAGGAAAAGGAATTTGAAATTAAAAGTTTATTGGCCAAGTACCAATCATTACCAAACAGTGAAGTAATTTTTACCGGAGCGGGATCTTCGTTTTTCATTGGTGAAATGGTAAGCGGATTCTTTCAATTACATACTGGAATTAGCTCTCGTGCGGTTTCTTCTACAGAAATTGTTACGCACCCTGAAATGTTTTTTAATCCTAAAAAAGAAGTTTTACTTATTTCATTTGCCCGGTCGGGGGATAGTCCTGAAAGTATTGCTGCAATAAACAATGCTGAGAAAGTATCTTCAAAGGTAAGTAATCTCATTATTTGCTGTAACAAAGACGGGGAACTTATGAAAAGACATTCTCCTAAGGATGTTAAGATTCTATTGCCAGAATTGGCTAATGATAAAGGACTTGCCATGACAAGCAGTGTTAGTTCAATGGCCCTTACAGCTTTACTGATAGGAAGAATAGATGAATTAAAAAATTTAAAGCATCAGTTAGAACTAGCCGGGCGATTAGCAAAAAGAGTCATTAAGGAGGGAGAATCAATATTTGACAGAGTTATCAAAACAAATTATGAAAGGGTTGTTTTTCTTGGTTCAGGTTCCTTTTTAGGTTTAGCCAGGGAGGCACATCTGAAGTTGCAGGAGCTTACTAATGGGAAATACATCTGCAAATTTGATTCTTTTTTAGGTTTTCGCCATGGGCCCAAAGCTGTGGTAAATGAAAAAACGCTAATGTTTTATTTGTTCAGTAACAACAAATATGTTAGACAATATGAGTTGGATATGGTAAACTCGATGAACAATGGTATTAAACCTGCTTATTCTATTGGAATATCTCAAGATTCAATAACATCAGGGAGCCTTGACCAGTTACTCACACTTTCCGAAAACGAAGAATTCCTGGAAGAAAGTTTTCTTATGTTGCCAGAACTGGTTGCAGTGCAAGTTTTTAGTTTTTTAAAATCTGTTCATGAGGGTTTTAATCCAGACAGTCCCTCCATTAACGGAACAATACATCGTGTTGTTCAAGGAGTTAAAATATACCCTCTACCCTAAAAAAGGAATAAGAGAAAACAAGTCTAAATGTTGTTTCAAAAATGTTTTAAGTGAAAAAGCCCATAGTTGAACATATATTGGAAAAGATCAAGGAAGAAAAGGATAAAACAGGTATAAGCCGGACCTTGTTTGCGGCCTGTCCTAATTCCATTTCTGTTATCAAAGCAGCCTTGAATTCCGCTAAAAGGTGTGATTCTCCTATCAAATTTGCAGTAACCCTAAATCAGGTTGACAGCGACGGCGGTTATACCGGGATGAATCAATCTGAATTTGTTAAAATCATACATAGAGAAGCTGAAGCTTTAGATATCAAAGGGCCTGTTATTATTGCCCTTGATCATGGTGGACCCTGGTTGAAAGATAGACACAGGTTGGAAAAATTGTCCTACGAAGAAACAATGAGACAAGTGAAACAATCAATGATTAACTCATTGAAAGCAGGTTATGACTTATTGCATGTTGATCCCACGGTAGATATTGACCTTAAACATGGAGAGTTAATTAATATAGAGACTGTGGCAAACCGTACTATTGAGTTAATTTCATTTGTTGAAAAGTATAGAAGAGAGAATAGTTTACCTGCAATTTCATATGAAGTCGGAACAGAAGAAGTTCATGGAGGGCTAGCCGATTTAAAAACGTTTAACCGGTTTTTATCCCTGTTGAAGACAGGTTTAAAAGAAGCGGGCTATGGTGATGTCTGGCCATGTTTTATTGTAGGCAAAGTAGGAACCGATTTGCACACCACCATTTTTGATCCTGATGTTGCAGAAGCACTTTCAAAAGAAGCTGCAAAATATGGTAGTGTCATAAAAGGGCATTATTCAGATAATGTTGTTAATCCGGAAGCATATCCAGTTTCAGGGATGGGAGGGGCAAATGTTGGTCCTGAATTTACCGAAAATGAATATGACGGGCTGATGGAACTTACTGAAATAGAAGAACAACTTTATCAGGAAGATAAAGTTGTTATAAAATCAGACTTCAAAAATATTCTATGGGATGCCGTAATTAAATCCGGAAGATGGAAAAAGTGGATTTTAGGCGATGAAAATGCAAACGATTTTTACTCCATAGGTGAGCAAAGAAAATTATGGTTAATCAAAACGGGTTGTCGTTATGTGTGGACAAAACCTGAAGTTGAAGTGGCCAGAATGAAATTGTACCAGAATTTGGAAAATAATGGTATTAAAGCAGAAAAAATCGTGTTATCGAGGATTGAAAAATCTATGGATAAATATTTCTACAGTTTTAACCTAGTCGGCTTTAACAGCCTTATTAAATAGAATAAAAACAGCTTGAAGACATGGAAAAACAATTTGACATACTTGTTGTTGGTGAATTAAATGTCGATTTAATTCTTGATGAAATAAAATCATTTCCGGAGATAGGCACTGAGATTCTGGCAGATAAGATGAATCTTTCTTTAGGAAGCTCCTCTGCTATTTTCGCTTCGAACATCTCCGTTCTGGGCTCAAAGACTGCATTTGCCGGAATGATGGGGGAAGACAGTTTTGGTCAACTAGTTCTATCTTCTCTTTCTTCAAAAAATGTCGACACAAGATTTATAACTCAAGATAAAACAAAAAAAACAGGTGCTACGATTGCGCTAAATTACGGGGAAGAGCGAGCCATGGTAACCTTTCCGGGAGCCATGAAAGATTATTCAGTCAATGACATTCCAGCAGAGGCTTTCAAATTAGCCAGGCATCTGCATCTTTCATCACCTTTTTTACAGGATATGATGAAAAAAGATATTGTTCAGCTTTTTAAAATCGCGAAAGAGGCGGGAATGACGACATCACTGGATGTTCAATGGGATCCGGAGGAAAAATGGGATATAGACTTTGAGGCTTTACTTCCATTTGTTGATGTTTTCCTTCCCAACCAAAATGAGCTTCTCGCGATTTCCAAAATGACTTCGGTGGAAAGAGCTCTTAAATTCTTCACCGGACTTTGCAAAGTGGTAGTTGCCAAGCTTGGGTCAGAGGGGTCTGTGATATCTGAAAACGGAGCTGTTAAATTTTTTAGACCCTTCCTGAACAACAACGTTGTAGATGCAATAGGAGCCGGAGATAGTTTTAATTCCGGTTTTCTTCATGCCATGCTTAAAGGCAAAGATCTTGATTCTTGCATGGAGATGGGAAACTTGATGGGAGCTATAAACACAACAGCAAGTGGAGGAACCGGAGCTTTTACATCCAAAGACGAAATAAAAGAAAGAGCAATTCAGTTTTTTAACAAGAAAATTCAATTCTAAAAGCATGGTTTTATCAGATAAATTACAGGAAGCTAAAAAGGAAAACAAAGCAATTTTAGCCACCAACTTCTATAACTTTGAAACCTTAAAGGCGGTTTTGATGGCGGCAAAAAATACAAACAGTCCGCTGATTCTACAACTCACGCAAAGCTCCATTGATTATATGGGACTTGAAAATGCTGTAAGTATGGGGAGGACCGGGCTTGCTTATTACGGAGTTGAAGGTTGGATTCATTTAGATCATGGTGGATCTGTGGAACTAGCCGAAAAGTGTATCCGGGCAGGATTTGATTCCGTTATGTTTGACGGCAGTGAATTACCCTTTGAAAAGAATATCGAGCTTACATCGAAGGTGGTAAAAATGGCTAAATCCAGCAATATTAATGTTGAGGCTGAATTGGGTTATGTAGCAAAACTCGGGCAATCCCACAATCGTTCAGGATTTACAGAACCGGACGATGCAGTTGCATTTGTAAAGCAAACGGGAGTTAATGCATTGGCTGTAGCCATAGGAACGGCACACGGGTTTTACACAGAAGAGCCCAAACTTGATTTTAAAAGACTAAAAGACATAGCAGAAGCCACTAATATACCTTTAGTTCTCCACGGAAGTTCAGGCGTACCAGATGACGCTATCCAAAAGGCAGTTGCTTTGGGCATCTGCAAAGTGAACCTTGCTACAGAAATTAAAAATTGTTTTATGAAAACGTTGCAGAATCTGCTCGCCAACGAAAGCGAAATTGATCTCCGCAAAGTTTTTCCACCGGCCATTGAGGCTGTTACCAGTTTAATTGAAGCTAAAATGAAATTATTACAATAAATCTCAAGCTTATGAAAAAGACAATAC
>JACZJI010000070.1 GCA_014860665.1 Bacteroidales bacterium
TCATAACCATAACGCTTCCTTTTCTAAAGACCAAATCGAGCCACAGCTGAAGTATCTGCGTTTGCTTTCTGATCATTTTAAAAATATCCAGGCCGCAAGCACAGAAGTCATCAACCTGGAAGCTATTTTAAATCTCCCGAAAGGAACAGAGCATTTTTTAAGTGACATTCACGGGGAATATGAAACCTTCAGTCATGTTCTTGCAAATGCTTCGGGCGTTGTGCGAAAAAAAATCGATGATGTTTTCGGGAAAAGTATGCGTGAAAACGACAAAAAAACTCTGGCTACACTGATCTATTATCCTGAAGAAAAGCTGGACCTTATCCTGAAAAATGAAGAAGACCCTGACGAATGGTTTGCCCTCACACTGCAAAGGTTAATTGTAGTGGCCCGCGCTGCTGCTTCGAAATACACACGTTCCAAGGTCAGAAAAGCCATGCCGCCTGATTTCAGTTACATTATTGAAGAGTTGCTGAACGAAAGCGGAGAAGAAAAAGAAGATTATTTTGAAGATATCATCAACACCATCATACGAATTGACCGGGCTGAAGTTTTCATCACTGCTATCTGCAAATTTATTCAGCGGTTGCTGATAGACAAGCTCCATATTATTGGTGACATTTACGACAGGGGACCTCATGCCGAAAAGGTTATGGACCGGCTGGTAAATTACCATTCTGTGGATATTCAATGGGGAAACCACGACATGCTTTGGATGGGGGCGGCTTCGGGAAACAGGGCACTCATCGCCAACATGATCCGGGTTTCGCTACGTTACAGCAACATCGACACACTGGAAGATGCTTACGGAATCAATATTATGCCGCTGGCTACCCTGGCGATTGATACTTACGGAGATGATCCCTGCACCAAATTTATGCCGCAGGTGTCGGAGGATTCAAAAGATCTGGAGTTAATTAAAAAGATGCACAAAGCCATCTCTATCATCCAGTTCAAGCTGGAAGGCCAGATTATCGAGCGCAATCCGAAATTTAAAATGGAACATCGCCTGCTTCTCGATAAAATTGATTTCAACAAAGGAACAATTCAATTAGACGGGAAAGAATACAAGCTGCTGGATAAAAATTTTCCCACAGTCGACAAAAAAAATCCATATGCGTTGTCGCCGGAAGAAGAATCGGTGATGGAGAAACTGGCCAACAGTATCAAAAACAGCACCCGTCTGCAAAGCCACATCGATTTCTTGTTTTCACACGGAAGCATGTACCTTACCTTCAACGAGAATTTACTCTATCACGGATGTATTCCTTTGACAGAAACCGGTGATTTTGCTTCCTTTGAAATAGAAGGAAATTCCTATTCCGGAAAAGCCCTTTGCGATCAGTTTGACCGAATAGCCAGGAAAGCGCACCACCACCGTTTTCAGCGTAAACATGAACCTGTTTCTGATTATGTCTGGTATTTATGGTGCGGTGAAGCATCTCCCTTGTTTGGCAAAACAAAAATGACCACTTTCGAGCGCTATTTTCTTGCGGAAAAAGAAACTTATGCCGAAACCAGCAACCCTTATTATTCTCTGGTATACGATAATGAAGAATATTGCAATGCGATTTTAAAAGAATTTGGCCTGACCGGTACGAACTCGCATATAATAAACGGCCATGTTCCCGTTAAAGTGAAAAAAGGAGAAACTCCCATCAAGGCAAGCGGAAAGTTGTTTGTGATTGATGGAGGGATGTCGAAACCTTATCAAAAAGTAACCGGTGTTTCGGGTTATACTTTGATTTATAATTCTTATGGAATGGTGTTGGTAGAACACAAATTTTTCGAATCAAGACAAAAAGCCATTCTGGAGGATAAAGACATCATCTCAAAATTAATTTATATAGAAGAGAACAGTAAGCGGAAAAGGGTAAAAGAAACAGACATCGGGAAAAGCATTTTACTGCAGATAAACGATTTGAACATGTTACTGGCCGCATTTAAAATGGGGTTGATCAAGGAACGCTTTTAATTTTAGAGGATTTATGCCAAGAGTATTTAAGTTTGGGGGAGCACTGCTGCAAAATGCGGAAGGAATAAGAAGGATGGCAGCGCTGGTGAATGAGTTTCAATGCGAGCCTATGGTGGTAGTAGTTTCAGCCATTGGAAAAACCACCAATGCGCTGGAAGAGTTGTACAGATTGTCCCGCGCAAAAAATAAGGAACAGCTTCAGCAAAAATATTTTCAGTTAAAACATCAACACCTGATGCTAGCCGAAGAACTCGGTTTGCAGGATTTTGAAACTTTCATCCACACGATGGAAGAAGATTTCAGGAAGTTGTGGGATGCTTTGAGTGTGAGCTACCGCGACTGGTACAAAGGATACGACCAGATAGTTTCCTTTGGCGAAACATTTTCCGGAAGAATTATTGAAGGCTTTCTTGCCAGTCAGGGAATCCCGGTTCATCTGGTAGATTCCCAATGCCTGATTATCACCAACAGCCGATATACCAACGCTTCTGTAAACTGGGAGATGACCCAAAAAAGTATCAACGCACGTGTGGTGCCGGCGCTCGAAAAAAGAGAAGTGGTATTGACCCAGGGATTTGTCGCCGCCGACCAGTTGGGTGTAACAACAACACTCGGACGTGAAGGCTCTGACTTTACCGCAGCGATTCTGGCTTATGTGCTGGAAGCAGAAGAAGTGTGTATCTGGAAAGATGTTCCCGGCCTGATGAATGCTGACCCCCGTCTTTTCCATGATGCTGTAAAATTGCCTCATGTATCGTATAACGAAGCCATCGAACTGGCGTTTTACGGGGCTTCCGTAATTCATCCCAAAACCATCCAGCCATTAAAGAAAAAAGGCATTCTTTTGAAGGTCTGTTCTTTTTTCAATCCGCAATCGGAACCTACCTTGATTGATGCTGACGAATCAGATGATGCCAGAATTCCCAAGCTTATCGTAAAGAAAAATCAGGCTTTGCTCAGTATCAGTACACGCGATCTTTCTTTTATGGCTGAAGAATCACTGAAAAAGGTTTTCACTGCGTTGAGCAAAAACCGCTTTCACATTAACCTGATGCAAAATTCGGCTGTCAGTTTTTCTGTAATTTTTGATGAAAATATTGAGAAGCTGGAAAAGATCAGCAAAGAGCTGAGTGATTCTTTCATCCTGAAATACAATACCGGTCTGGAACTTTTAACTATCAGGCATTACAATGATGAACTGATAGACAACCTCAGCGCCGGAAAACATATTTTCCTTACACAGAAAACAAGAACTACCATTCAGCTGCTGTTACAACCGGAAGTTGGTTAACGACTGACTTTCCGCCACACCCCAACCCATAATGGGGAGTGCTCACCCCGCATCATAAAACTGAAAAAACCTGCACTTGGGATTTCCCCCTTTTGGGGGCTAGGGGGGTATAAAAAAATCTCCTTTTCTTAACCTCAAACAATCTCACAGAAAAATTGTAAAGAAAGACGGGTTCTGAGAACCTCATTTTTTATCTTTGTGCTGAAAAAAAATTTAACCTAATGAAACAATCGATTGCACTTTTATGTGGAGGCGGCCCGGCTCCGGGAATTAACTCAGTAATCAGCTCTGTAGCGAAAGCATTTTTATATGACGGATACCGTGTGTTAGGAATCCATGACGGGTACAAAGGATTATTTTCTGAAAACCCTGAAATTCAGGAAATAGATTTCAAACTTGCCGATGATATTCACAAAAGGGGTGGCTCTGCTTTAGTCATGAGTCGGTTTAAACCCAAAGATTCAGAATTCAACACAAACTTCTTTGTGAAACATAACGTCAAGTTACTGGTGACTATTGGGGGCGATGATACGGCTTCCACCGCAAATCGTATTTCGAAATATTTAAAAGAAAACAACGTACAAATCCAGAATATTCACGTTCCTAAAACCATCGACAACGACCTTCCATTACCGGATGATACGCCTACATTTGGTTATCAGTCGGCAAAACAGGAAGGGGTTCGTATTGCACAGACCATATACGAAGATGCCCGCACCAGCGGAAACTGGTTTGTCGTGTCCGCCATGGGGCGTGAAGCAGGTCACCTGGCATTTGGAATCGGTGCTGCCAGCCATTTCCCGATGATTATCATTCCGGAAATGTTCAACAAAGTTCCGGTAACGTTCGACCGCATCATCAAACTCATCATCTCTGCCATCATCAAAAGAAAAATCCTTGGAATTGGTTACGGACTGGCCATCGTCAGTGAAGGCGTTTTTCATTTTATGACTGATGAAGAAATCAACAACTCCGAAATTAATTTCACTTACGACGAGCACGGTCACCCGGAGCTGGGGAACGTTAGCAAGGCACACATCTTCAACGTCCTTTTGCAAAATAAGCTCAAAGAAATGGGTCTCAAGGTAAAAAGTCGTCCGGTGGAACTCGGATATGAGTTGCGCTGCGTTCAGCCTACAGCCTACGACCTGCTTTACTGCGCTTTGCTGGGCTATGGTGTGAAACAGCTTTTCGATAAGGGTTGCACCGGTTGTATGGTTACAGCCAACTACACCAAAGGTTCCATCAAACCACTGTATCTGGAAGATGTTTCCGATGAAAACGGAAAAGTCATTCCACGGTTGGTAGATATCGAAGGCGAAAAGCAAAAGCTCATCTTCGAACACGGAATGCAGTATATCCAGCCTGCCGACTATGAAGCAGCAAAAGAATATCTGGACAATCCGGAAGATTTCGATTTGAGGAAGATTCTGAACTGGTAAGAACGATTGTTAAACAGTGGTGAGACATGGTCAGACCGTTGTCACTTCGGATCAGATTATCATCCTGAACATAGTGAAGGATCTCATCCTGGAAAAGTCCTTTTTTGAGATCCTTCGTTACACCCAGGAAGACAACTTACTTAAAGAGGTTCCCCCTTCAGTGTATTGCCAACTTTTCACAAGTAACAGTCTTTATTTGTGATGTTTGTTGCTTTTCAGGCAATTATACCCAGTATAAATTAGACATACGGGAACGATTCTGGTGAAATTTCCCTAATTTTGAGAACACAAAAACAGTTAACATGGTTACCATTTATCACAATCCAAGATGTAAAAAGTCCCGGGCCGGTCTGGAATACCTTCAGACTAAAACTCAGGATTTTGAAATTGTAGATTATATTAAGAATCCCATTTCTTACGAAACCATCAAAGACCTTCTGGTGAAACTCAACAAAAAGCCACAGGATATCGTCCGTACGCAGGAGACTATCTATAAGCAGAATTATAAGGGTAAGAATTTCGGGGATGAAGAATGGATTAAGATTCTGGAAGAAAACCCGAAACTGATCAAACGCCCGATTGTAGTAAAAGGGAACAAAGCCATCTGGGGCGACCCGGCTGATGAAATCGACAGCTTATTTAAATAAAACATATAATTATCATAGTTATGGAATACAGAATTGAACACGACACTTTGGGAAATGTGGAAGTCCCGGTTGACAAATACTGGGGTGCCCAAACCCAGCGTTCAAAATTGAATTTTAAAATCGGACCCGAAGGCTCCATGCCTCAGGAAATTATTGACGCTTTTGCTTATCTGAAAAAGGCAGCTGCTCTGGCAAATAATGACCTGGGCGTGCTGTCCAAAGAAAAATGCGATTTGATTGGCCGGGTTGCTGATGAAATTCTTGCAGGAAAACTTTACGACAATTTCCCGCTGGTGATATGGCAGACCGGTTCAGGTACACAGTCGAACATGAATGTTAACGAAGTGATTGCTAACCGCGCTCATGTTCTGCAGGGTGGCAAGCTCACCGACGAAAAAAAGGTATTGCATCCCAACGATGACGTAAACAAGTCGCAGTCGTCCAACGACACCTTTCCTACCGCTATGCATATTGCTGCCTATAAAATGCTGGTGGACGTTACCTTTCCGGGAGTCCGGCAATTGCGCGATGCGTTGGCTGAAAAAGCAGAAGCATACAAATCTATCGTTAAAACCGGACGTACCCATTGGATGGACGCTACTCCTTTGACACTCGGACAGGAATTTTCGGGATATGTTTCACAGCTTGATCACGGCATGGCAGCTCTGGAAGGCACGTTGGATCATTTATCAGAGCTGGCTTTGGGAGGTACTGCTGTCGGAACGGGACTGAACACCCCGAAAGGTTACGATGTGAAAGTGGCCGAGAAAATTGCTGATCTCACCGGGCTTCCTTTCCAGACGGCTGAAAACAAATTCGAAGCCCTTTCGGCTCACGATGCTATTGTTGAAACTTCAGGGGCTTTAAAACAACTTGCTGTTAGCCTGATGCACATTGCCAACAACATCCGCTACCTGGCTTCAGGCCCTCGGTGCAGCATTGGCGAAATAAATCTTCCTGCCAACGAACCCGGTTCATCCATCATGCCCGGAAAAGTAAATCCGACACAAAACGAAGCGCTGACCATGGTTTGCGCCCAGGTAATCGGTAACGACGTGGCTATTTCTACCGGAGGTATGCAGGGCCATTTCCAGTTGAATGTTTTCAAACCGATGATGATCGCCAACCTGCTGCAGTCTGCAAGATTGCTGGGTGATGCGTGCGTTTCGTTTGCCGACAACGCCATTGCCGGTACCGAAGCCAATTTGAAAAACATCCAGAACAACCTGGAAAATTCACTCATGCTGGTAACCGCGCTGAACACCCACATTGGTTACGAAAAAGCAGCCAAGATCGCCAAGAAAGCCCACGCCGAAGGTACAACCCTTCGTGCTGCTGCCATGGAACTGGGTTTCCTGACCGATGCGGAATTTACCGAATGGGTCGACCCGAAGAAAATGATTTAACCAGGAACCATCTGTTATTTGTAAAGCCGTCTCCGTTTTGGGGCGGCTTTTATTTTTGGCAGAAGCCGGTGGAGGTTTCCGTAAGGGCGGTTGACCCTTCCGTAAGGACGGTTGACCTCTCCGTAAGGGCGGTTGACCCTTCCGTAAGGAGGGTTGACCTTTCCGTAAGGACGATTGAGCTCTCCGTAAGGACGGTTGACCTTTCCGTAAGGGCAGTTGAGGTCTCCGTAAGGGCGGTTGACCTTTCCGTAAGGAGGGTTGACCCCTGCGTAAGGGCAGTTGACCTTTGCGTGAGCATGGGCGATTTCTCAGGTGCGAAGTTCAGAGAACAATTTACGGGGAAATTGCTTAAATTCGTAAGGCAAACTCCCTGAAAAATGACCAAGAAAAGTGAACTGACAAAGGACGAAATGAAAAACCTGATCCGGAAGGTCGTGATCCTGTTTTTATTCGTCCCGGTATTTCTCGGGGTGCTGACCCTGGTGCCTGCCGGAACATTTCATTACTGGCAGGTATATGCGTACGAGGCATCCCTGGTTATTCCCCTGATTTTTTTCCTGGTTTATTTTTTAAGGAACGACCCGGCATTTTTAATACGGCGCATGAAAACTAAGGAAAAGGAAAAAACACAGCGGCTTATCCAGATCATCGCTAATTTGTTGTTTTTTTCGGCGTTTATTGTTTGCGGCCTTGATCGGCGTTTCGGCTGGTCCGATATTCCGGTTTTCGTGGTGCTACTGGCCGATGGAATCAGTCTATGCGGCTATGCGATGGTCTTTTTTGTGTATAAGGAAAACAGTTTTGCCGCCCGGGTGATTGAAGTAGAGAAGAACCAGACGGTCGTTACCACCGGGCTGTATCGTTTTGTGCGACATCCGATGTATGCCGGTGTCATTTTCATGTGGCTTCCCATACCCATCGCGCTGGGATCTTTCTGGGGCCTGATCCCGATCTCTACCATTCCCGTGGCGCTCGTTCTCAGAATCCTGAACGAAGAAAAGGTCCTGAACCGGGATCTACCGGGATACAAAGAATATTGCCAAAAAACAAAGTACCGTTTAATTCCGTTTGTCTGGTAATAGAGGATCATAAAGCAGAGTGACGTATGACGAATTGACTTTGTAACCATGATCTGAGCTTCGACGATGGGACAATGTCAAAAACAGACTGTCCGGGAAGGTTGTGTGAAGTGTCCGGAGTATTTTGTAAGGTGGCCAGTCTATTTTGCGAAGTGGACAGAGTATTCCTGGAGGTGTACAGACCTTTCCGGGAAGTGTCCGGAGTATTCCGGGAGGTGTCTGGAGTATTCCGCAAGGAGTCCGGAGCATTCTGAAAACCCACAGAGAACAATTTTCTGAAGAAATTTCTAAATTCGTTGCCTGAAATGCTAATTACACCTGGCGAAGGGGTATAATGGCGTCCGCTGTAAACAGATACCAAACAGATTGACATTACAATTTTTAACTAACTGGCACTATTAATTTAAAACAAAACACAATGAGAAAACTAATTGCAGCATTCAATATGACATTTGACGGGTTTTGCGACCATATGGCAATCATTCCGGATGATGAAGTGCTTCATTATTACAGTGAACTATTAGGTAGTGCAGATGCCATTATTTATGGAAGAACAACCTATGAACTTATGGTATATTGGCAAACTGTAGCAAAAAACCCTACCGGTAATAAACCAACGGATGAATTTGCAGTAACCATAGACAACATTCCGAAAATTGTTTTTTCGCATACGCTGAAAAATACAGGATGGGAAAGTGCAAGAGTGGCAAACCATAGCATCGAAGAAGAAGTCCTGAAACTTAAGCAACAGCCGGGCAGGGACATTTTAGTCGGCAGTCCGAGTTTGATTGTAGCCTGCTTAAATCTTAATTTAATTGATGAATACCGGCTCTGTGTTCACCCTGTTATTTTAGGAAACGGTTTCCCGTTATTTAAAAACGTCAGAAATAGAGTCGACCTAAAACTCTTAAAAACAAAAACCTTTAAATGCGGGGCAGTGACATTTTATTATGAACCGAAAAAAACAACGACCCCACTCTCGTGAGTCTGTGATTGGTGAGTTGAAATAAAAAAGCTCACAAGTGACCCTTCGGAACACTTGCGAGAGCATAAGGAGTTGAAAAAAATGCTCACGAGTGGCCTTCGGAATACTTGCAAGAGCGTAAGGAATAAAATAAATAAGTAATTTTAGCTCCGTATAAAACAATTTGCCCGCAAAAGCCCTTCGAAACCAAGAGCCCGCAAAGGCAACAAAAGAAGAGAACCAAATAACAAACAATATGAAAAAATTTCTATGGATTTTAATGTTAGGACTGGTGACAACCAGTTTTACTCCGAACCAATCCCCGTTAACAGGTCATCACAAAACAAGTAAATACCTGGCTGATACGATCAGCAGCCTGAAGCACCAGGGCGTCGTCGCCCACCATCCGCTGATCGTGATTGACGGAACCATTATTGGTAACAAGTTAAACGGCCCTACGATGTTGCCGAACAAAAACGATATTGGCAGGATCACTTATTTTGCAAAAGGCAGTAAGGAAGCGACAACATTGTACGGGGAGCAGGGAAAGAACGGTGTCGTTCTGATCTATACCAAAAAGGGAGAAGCAAAACTTCTGACAAACCTTGCCCCTGCATCAGCCTTCGGCAAAACGTTGTATTTGGTGGATCACAGACCCATCAGTTATGAACAGTTAAAAAACATCAACCCGAAAGATATTGCATCCATCTCAGTCCTCAAAAGCAAAGGCGCTGTCGCCATGTATACTTCGGGGGATTACGACGGCGTGGTCATCATTACCCTGAAAAAGCCCGGCTTAGGAAACTAACCAGAAGATATCTTTCAACAATGCTCACAAGTGGCCCTTCGGGACACTTGTGAGAGCGGAGGGTCAGGATAAAATTGAATAACACACTTGCGAGAGCGTAAGGGTATAATGACTTGCCGTGGGTATTCGGGGAATCCTGTGAAGTGGCCGATCTCTCTGGTGCGAGATTCAGAGAACAATTTCCCAAGGAAATTTCTATATTCGTGGACTGGGACCCAAAGACATAGAGAACCGACGAATATCTGATAATGAGCTTAGCCTTTGGGAAAATATTGAAGCAAAATTAAGTGGTATGTAACAAGGGCATGTGTTATAAACGTGCGCCAGTATGGGGGGCGATAACAAAATGACGCTTGAATCGATATCAAATAAACTTAACGCAATAGATATGAAAACGCTCAAATTAATTCTTGTGACCTTGACAATGGTGACACTATTGTTGGGTTGCAAAAAAGATAACCTGAAAATTGAGAACGGTACTTACACAGGTACTTTTACGGTGACATACAGTTCTGGGACAGAAACAGGTTCGACAACATTAGAATTAAAAAACGGAAAGTACACCTGTACCGGAAATCCTGGCAGAATCCCTGCCGGTGGTTCGGGGTCATACTCGTTTGACAGTAGTAAAATTACATTTAATGACGTGAATTACTGGACTGGTGACTTTGACTGGAACTTAATACTAAATGGACAGTATAACTACACATTTGACGGGAAAAATTTAAAAATATCAGCAGACAAAAATAATGTAGGACACTACGAGTACAACCTTGAAAAACAATAAACCACTACCCCAACAAAGAACCGAGCCAAAAGTCATCCCGAAAGATAGGGACTACACCCTTGCGAAAACAATAGTTTATGAACAGACAAAAGGAATTTAAAGTACTCATACAATTTGTTTTATTAATAAGTATTGTATTAGCTGCTTCGTATTTTTCTTCGACCCTTTGGGGTGGTAAGCCTAAGGAAATTAAACCCTCTCACACATTATTGCTGAAAAACAGCATGACCATCAGTGAGTTTGGCAAAGAAAATAATATCCCCCTGCCTGTTCTTAAAAAAGTATTTCAATTAAATACGAGACAGGATCTTAATAAAACGATAGGTGACTTCCACATTTCAGAGGATCTGCTTACAAAATCAATCACTAAAAACCTGGCTGTCTATTCGGAAGATAATTCCAAGAACTGGATAAAAATCCTGATAAAATTCAGTTTATGGATAACATTTTTAACCTTCACGTTTATTTTAGTTCGAAAAAACAGCGTTAACGTTAAGAACAGAAAATTACTTTATATCATTTCAATATTGGCTTTCGGGGTAGTGTTAGGTTCCGATCCAAATCCTATGGGCACTATTAAAGATGCCCTGGTATTATTCGGTGAAAGCGGAGCCATTTTCCCACCCAGGCTGATAGCACTGGCAATATTCCTTCTTATGGTTTTTGTTGCCAATAAGTTTATCTGTTCATGGGGCTGTCAGCTTGGGACTCTTCAGGACTTGATATTTAGATTAAACCGTAATTCAAAAGACACAAAAGGGATCTTCAGGCAGTATAAATTACCCTTTGTATTAACAAATTTCATAAGAGTGATGTTTTTTGTTTTGCTCATGGTGCTGGCTGTTATCTGGGCTTTTGACATTGTTGAAGTAATAGATCCTTTTAAAGTCTTTAGTCCGAAAATGATTGGTATTGCCGGGTGGGTATTTCTTGGATTCATACTTGTTTCCAGTCTGTTTGTATATCGCCCGTGGTGTCATTTATTTTGTCCATTCGGGCTCGCCGGGTGGCTCCTTGAAAAAATCGCGGTCTTTAAGATACATGTGGATTATAACACCTGTACTGCATGTGATGCCTGTTCGAAAGCCTGTCCTTCTGATGTGATGGATGCTATTCTGAAACAAGACAAAGTTATTCCCGATTGCTTTTCATGTGGTACCTGTATCGAAGTGTGTCCAACGAATTCAATTCAATTTTTATCAAAAAAAAGAGAGAAAGTCCCGGAAGGCAAGTTTGAAATAAAAAACATTAAAACCAAAGCTTAACAGCGGCTGGATGAGTACGTGTTTCGAAATCCGGCGCTGTTCTTAGTACGGCATGTAGATAATAAATAAAAAAGAAGATGAAAATTATTGACTTATCAAAACCCATCAGGTACAACAAAGAAGACCCCTGGTTTATGAAAATTAAAATAAAGCATAAACCCCATAACAAGGCAAAATTACTGATCCGCTTTTTAGGTTTGCCTTTCAAATTATTCCCGAAAGATTTTACCGGCTGGGCCGATGATACGATCCAAAAAATGGGTGTTCATGCCGCAACCCATATCGATGCTCCCTGGCACTACTCTCCCACAACAGACGGGAAAAAATCCAAAACCATTGATGAAATGCCCCTGGAATTGTGCTTTGGTGAAGGGGTGGTCATCGACATGAAACACAAGGCAGAATTTGATCCTATAACAATAGCAGATATTGAAGGTTTTTTAACCACAAATAAACTGAGCCTTGAGCCTGGGATGATCGTTCTGATCAAGACCGGCAGAGATAAATTTAACGGGACAAAGGATTTTCATAAGATCGGGACAGGAATGAGTGCCGAGGCAACGGAATGGCTGATTGACAAAGGCATAAAAGTAATGGGAATTGACTCCTGGGGATGGGATTTGCCCTTACCCTACATGATGCAAAAAGCAAAAAAAACCGTAGATTCGGAATTCTTTTGGGAAGCGCATCTAGTGGGTCAGCATAAAGAGTATTATCATATGGAACAACTCGTGAACCTGGATGCACTCCCGTACAATGGTTTCAAAGTGGCTGTTTTCCCATTGAAAATTGTCGGTGCTTCTGCAGCCCCCGCAAGGGTAGTTGCCCTGTTTGATTAAAGAATTACGATCTCCATTATTTTCTATGAAATAAATTCCACAGGGGACAGATTCGATGTCAGGGAGTTTTGATTTTCATCGTTTCTCACTGGTACGTATTAAGCTCATTTCAAGCCATATTTTATCAGCACAAATATTTTTGATAAAAATATTTGTGCAATCGAATTGTTGCACTTATGTTTGCAACCAACTAGTTGCGTAAAATCAGTTTTACCCCATGAAACATGACATTTTCCAGGCCATTGCCGATCCCACCCGCAGGGCTATTCTGGTGCTGATTGCCACCCAGTCGATGACGCCCAATGCGCTGTCCGAGCATTTTAACACCTCACGACAGGCAGTTTCCAAGCACATTCAGGTGCTGACAGAAACCCAGCTGTTGCAACAGGAGAAATCGGGAAGGGAGATCTATTATTATTTTAATCCGGATAAAATGAAAGAAGTGGATCAGTGGCTCGAACAATTCAGAAATTTATGGGAGAACCGTTTTGATCAACTGGAACAGTATCTTAGTCAAACTAAAATCAAAAAATCATGAAAAACGATCATAAACCGTTGTTTTCCATCGATAAGGAAAACAAAAAAATACACGTCGAAAGAGCGTTTGCCGCGCCTCTGCCGACCATATGGAATGCCTGGACAGACAGCGCCATCCTGGATCAGTGGTGGGCACCCAAACCCTGGAAAGCCAGGACAAAAATCATGGACTTTAAAGCAGGCGGCCAATGGCTTTACGCAATGGTAAGTCCGGAAAATGAAGTTCACTGGTCGCTGGTGGAATTTATCTCTGTTGAACCAGAGAAAAGTTTTTCATCCTGGGACAGTTTTTCTGATGAAAACGGTCGTCAGTTACCAGGCATGGGGCGGTCACAATGGATCAATCAATTTCGTGAAACAGAAACCGGCACCATAGTAACCATAGAAATCCGGTTTGAGCAGCTTTCTGATCTGGAACAGATGGTTGCCATGGGCTTCAAAGAGGGCTTTACCATGGGCATGGAAAACCTGGATGCTTTGTTGGGGATTTGAACATCCTGAATTCTACTGTAGCTCCCCTGGAAAATGCAGGGGAGTTTTTTCTTAAGCGATTTGAAGGACAATTTCCGGGAGGATTTTCTAACTTCGTGGTTTGTGAACTAATCAACATACCATGGCACCAGAATATATTTTCCACAGTACCAGTTTCGACAGGGAACTGTTAAGAAAAGAAGAAATTTGCCTGAATGATCATGACATTGATTATCAGCTAGAGATCAGAGAAGGCTGGAGGCAGGCACGTGCGCCGCTGGCGGACAACTTTGAGGCAGAAGTTTACATTAACGAGAAAGACTTTGCCAAGGCTGACCCGTTATTAAAAGATCTCATTCAAAAATTCTCTTAACCAATTAATAGCCCCTCGCTGGTCGGAGTTTGTCTACCGGTGGGACAGGCAAATCCAAATGGGCGAAGTCTATTACTTTTCTCTTTGAATTTTAGCCTTTATACTTTGAATTGGCAAAACCTATCCTTTGTAGATCATGTAAAAAGTCATCGAGGTCAGCGTAATCAGTGTGGCAAATCCATAATAAATCAAAGCATATTTGAATTTATTATGGTCGGAACGCGATTTGGAAGTAAAAATCTTCCCGATCTGAGCCAGGATCACGGCAAACAACATCACACTGAAGTGTTCCACCGACCAGAACCGCAAAGACATTATATGGCCGACTTCGGTAGCAGACTGCATCTGGTAACGATTGGCGGGCATCATCAGATATAAAGTAACACCGAGAATTAATCCCAGATAAAGCAGGATGATGAATGAGTTTTCCAGGTAAACATAATTTCTGGTGTATATTATATTCCGACTGAAGGTGCCACGGAAAAGCAAAACCGTCAATACGATTGAAACAAGCATAAACAAAGCGCTTGTCCAGATGTGAATATTGAGAATGACTGCGTACATTTTTTAAAGATTATTCAAAAGTAAACATTTGACTTTAGTAAGGCATTTCATTTTTAAAAATTTTTAATCCACACTCTAACCACTCTAAAAATTACTAATTCGTACTTTTGCAAAAAAGTATATCCTGATGAATCAGAATGAACAAGACCTCGATATTTTTCCTTTAATCAAGAAAAGATGGAGTCCCAGGGCTTTTAGCAAACAGGAAATTGAAGAAAGTAAAATATTGAGTCTGCTGGAAGCGGCCCGTTGGTCGCCCTCGGCATCTAATGAACAACCCTGGCGGTTTGTCATTGGAAGAAGAGGAGACGAAAAATATCAGAAGATCTATGAAGCACTGGACAACTGGAATAAGGCGTGGATTCGCGAAATCCCTCCGGTATTGATACTCAATCTGACGAAGAAACACACCATGCACAGCGGACGTGTCAACCCGACGGCAGAGTATGATCTGGGTCAGGCGGTTTTTGCCATGGTGCTGGAGGCCCTTCATCTGGGTTTGATCGCCCATGAGATGAGCGGCTTCGATCATAAAAAGATTCTGGAACTTCTGGACCTTTCCGACGAATATGAGCCGGTTTCAGTCACAGTATTCGGCTATCATGGTGATGACAAACAGCTTCCGGATGATTATTACCGGCAGGAGCACCGGGTAAGGGAACGCAAACCTATTGAAGATTTGCTTCTTTAAGTAAAGAATAAATTTTATAAAACAGATATTACGCATTATGAAAAAAGCAAAGCTGTACGCCACACTGGTAGCATTTGCCTTTATGCTGACTTCCTGTGGGCAGAGCAATCGTGCTGCCAATAACGGGACGGAGGCACAGTCGAACAACAAAGGACAATCACACATGATTCCTGATTTCAACGCCGATTCTGCATATGCATACACAGCAAAACAGGTTTCATTCGGACCAAGGGTTCCCGGAACAGAAGCTCATCAGGCTTGCGAAGACTGGATTGTAAGAAAACTGAAACAGTGGAGCGACACGGTGATTGTTCAGCCGTTTGAAGCAAGAACCTACGATGGTGTAATGAGGAAAGGCCAAAACATCATTGCCTCTTTCTCTCCCAAAAACCCGAACCGCGTCTTACTGCTGGCGCACTGGGATTCCAGGCCTTTTGCCGATCACGACAAGGATAAATCCAAATGGCATGATCCCATTGAAGCTGCCAACGACGGAGCCAGCGGAGTAGCTGTTTTGATGGAAATGGCAAGGCAATTTCATTTGCGTCATCCCGATATTGGAGTAGATATCGTTCTGGACGATTTGGAAGATTGGGGGCCTCCGGCCTTTGATCGCAACCCGGGGAAAGAAAGCGACTGGGCGCTGGGAGCTCAATACTGGGCACATCATCCGCAGGTTCCGGGATATTCAGCTAAATTCGGTGTTTTGCTGGATATGGTCGGGGCTAAGAATCCCACTTTCCTGAAAGAAAAATTCTCGATGCAATATGCTGCCTATTATGTGAATCAGATCTGGAATACGGCGGCAGGATTAGGATACGACAATTATTTCCCGGATAAGGCCGGATTTTACATCGACGACGATCATATCTTCATCAACAAAATTGCCGGAATACCGACTGTGGATATCATCCAGCAAGATCCGAACAGCAGCAACGGTACGTTCTGGGAATACTGGCATACTTCACATGATACTTTGGACAAGATCGATAAAAACACGCTGAAAGCCGTGGGCCAGGTAATGCTGACAATTGTTTACAATCAGTAGAGGATTGATCTTTCAATGTTAAACCGGTCGTCTTGTTTGGTAAAACCAAACCAGGCGACCGGCCGTTATAATAAAATTTATCCCGAATTTTATTTCAGCTTTCTTTCCAGGATGTTGGAAGCGATAAACCACAATAACAGCGAAAACAGGTAAATGAAAATCCCGTAAATAACACAGATCATGGTAACTCCTATTCCTTCTGCCAGGATCCCGGGGGAAACACCACCCATCTTCGAGATGACATTCATTGCCATTGTTAAGCCAACAAGCTGTCCTAAAAATCCCGTTACCAAGGCAAATAACCCGATAGATCTACCATAACCGATTTTTCGAAGTGCTTTTTCAATGCTCATTTTTTTACCAGAATAAGCCACAACAAAATGGTACACAATCCAGGCAACCATAACCACTAACAAGATGGTCAGAAGCCCCATAAAACCAGGACCGCCTCGGTAAAAAAGTTCTCCAATTGTTTTCATGATTTTAATTTTTTAATGAATACTGCCGCTAAATTATGACAGACAGCAGGGGCATTTCAAGGTCAAATCCGGTTCTAATCGGGTCGTCTGTCGACCTACTCTTGAAACAATTAATTTTTTAACGAATTTAGCGCTAAATATTCAATGCATGAAGATAAAATCGTCTAATCCACTGTATCACATTCTCTATATAATTTTTGTGTTCCTGACCTTAATGCTTGTTTTCGGGCGGTCTTGGCATAACAGGATGGCAGCTTTTTATTTTGTAAGCATGCTCCTGCCTGTTGTCCTGGGGACATCATACTTTTTCAATTATGTACTGGTACCAAAATTTTATCTGAAAAAGAAATATTTCCGGTTCGGACTTTACACTTTTTACACTTTTGTTTTCTCTCTGTATTTCGAAACCCTCGTTCTGCTTTTTTCCCTGGTATATCTGGAGCATTTCACACTTCAAAACATGAGCCCAAATGCTTCAGATACGCTGATTCTGGCGCTGGTCCTGTATCTGCTTGTATTTCTGGGTTCCTTTCTTCTCATGACACGTCAGATCAAAGAAAATCAGCAACTCATCCAGGACCTGATGGTAGAAAAAGAAAAAATGGAGAAGGCTTTTCTTGAGATTATGTCCAACCGTAAGATGACCAAAATCCCTTACGATGAAATTATTTATATTGAGAGCCTGGCGGATTACATCAAAGTGAACACCATTCATGATGAGATCATAAGTAAAGAAAAAATCAGCAATGTGGCTAAGAGGTTGCCTGATATCTTTTTAAGAATTCACCGTTCTTTTATAGTAAACAAGGAAAAAATTAAAAGTTTCTCCTACAATGAAGTTCAGGTTGGTGAAGTTTATCTGAATATCGGGCGCAGTTACAGGGAAGCGGTTAGAGAATCGATGAAAAATCGTTCTGCAAAACAGTAAAAGATTTCCAGGTAAATACATTAAAAAACAGGCCGGAAAATTCCGGCCTGTTTCAGTTTGAGGTTAATATTTAAGGGTCATTAAGCTGTTTTCATTTCTTTGACAGCTTCAATTAATTGAGGTATCACTTTAAATGCATCGCCAACAATACCGTAATCTGCAGCTTCAAAAATAGGAGCTTCAGGGTCTTTGTTAACGGCCACTATCACTTTTGAAGAACTCACGCCTCCCAAATGCTGGATGGCACCGGAGATTCCGAAAGCCAGATAGAGGTTTGGAGCAATCATTTTACCGGTTTGTCCCACATGTTCTTCATGAGAACGCCATCCTTCATCAGATACAGGTCTTGAACATGCCATTCCTGCTCCAAGCAGCTCACCCAGTTCTTCTAAGCCGCCCCAGTTTTCGGGACCTTTCATTCCCCGGCCACCGGAAACAACGATTTCTGCATCTGATAACAGTACCTTTCCGGTGATTTTATGTGTATCCAGAACTTTTGTGTTGAATTCGCCATCTGCAATCTGAGGATCGTAAACTTCAACAGCCGTGTCAACGTTATTTTCTACAATTTCAAAAGAGTTCTGTGCAAAAGTCAGCACGCGGATATCTGATTTTATCTGAATGTTGGCAAAAGCTTTTTGTGTAAAGACTTTTTTGCGAACCACAAAAGGATTCACACTCAGGGGTGTTCCGATAACGCCTGAAACCAGACCTGCATTTAATTTTACGGAAACACGGGGAGCAATGGCTTTTCCCTCATTGTTATGAGCCAGAATGATCACCTTGGCGCCTTCTTTAGAAGCTGCTTTGGCAACGGCATCTGCCAGTGCTTTGTTGTCGAGTGATTCAAAACGGTTATCCTGAACATTCAACACCTTATTGGCTCCGTATTTTCCCAAAGATTTCAATTCATCATCAGCAACATGACCAATGGAAAGAGCAGTTACTGTGATGCCCATTTGTTTTGCAATGGCGGAAGCAAGAGAAACCATTTCGTAACTCAGCTTCTTGAATTTGCCATCCCAATTTTCTGTATATACTAAAACTGACATTTTTCTATGTTTTTAGGTTAAGATTAAAGTACTTTGGCTTCTTCGTGCAGCAAACGAATGAGTTCTTTTGCATTGTCTTCTTCCACCATTTTGCAGGCGGCTTTTGGTGCCGGCAATTCAAAACCCAAAAATTCGGTTTTTGATTCAGCATCAACCGGTGCAATTACGTTCAAAGGTTTCTTGCGTGCCATCATAATACCACGCATTGCAGGAATACGAGGTTCAATAGCAATACCTTTCTGAACGATTAAAACTACGGGGGTTGGCACAGACAAAACCTGTGAGCCGCCGTCTATATCCCGATGCACTTTCAGTGCTCCGTTTTCAATTTCCAGTCCGGAAACAGCCGAAACGGAATTGATACCAAGCAATTCTGCCAGCATACCACCTACTCCGGCACCGTTATAATCAGAAGCTTCGATACCTGCCAGAATTACATCGTAGCCTTCAGCTACTTTTGCTAACTGACTGGCTACAAAAAAAGCATCCTGCGGGACGGCATCCACACGAATGGCTTCGTCTGCTCCCACTGCCAATGCTTTGCGAAGTGTACTTTCGGTGATTTGTGTTCCTACGTTAGCAACTGTAATGGTTTCAAATGCCCCTGCTTCTTTCAGCTCCATAGCACGGGTCAGTGCCAACTCGTCCCAGGGATTGATGATCCATTGTACTCCATTTGTATCAAAAGATTTGTTGTCCCCGGTAAACCTGATCTTTGTAGTTGTGTCAGGTACGTTACTTATTAATACCAGTATTTTCATGATAGAGAGATTGTATAATTTCAGTTAATCGTCCAAATATAAAAATTTTTCGCAAATTATTACGCATGCAAACTATTTTTTAAGAAAAAATAATGTTTTTCTGACAAAATAATTTCTCAAAAATACTCCCGTAAAAGAATTATAATCTCGATAAAATCTTCAGTTGCAACTGAACACCGGAAAGTAAATCCAACTATTCTTTGATCAAACTTCTTGAAATAATGATTTTCTGAATTTCAGAAGTTCCTTCATAAATCTGGGTAAGCTTGGCTTCGCGCATCAGTCGTTCCACATGATATTCTTTGACGTAGCCATAACCACCATGAATCTGAACCGCTTCGGTTGTCACCTCCATGGCAATATCTGCAGCATATTGTTTGGCCATAGCTCCGGCCACTGTAATCGACTGGTGATTGTCTTTCAACCAGGCAGCCTTTAAACAGAGATTCCTGGCGTTTTCAATTTTCACTGCCATATCGGAAAGTTTGAATGCCACCGACTGGTGATTGAAAATCTCTGTACCAAACGCTTTCCTTTCCTGAGAATAAGCCAATGCTCTTTCAAAAGCACCGGTAGCAATTCCCAAAGCCTGTGAAGCAATCCCTATACGACCGGCTTCCAGCACCATCATAGCAAATTTAAAACCGAAACCATCCTCTCCAATACGATTTTCCTTCGGAACCTTCACATCTGAAAACATTACAGAATGAGTATCAGAACTGCGCATACCCATTTTATTTTCATGAGGCCCCAAGGTGATTCCCGGAGTGTTTTTGTCTACAATAAATGCATTGATGCCACGCGACTTTTTATCCGGATGCGTTTGAGCCATTACAATATAAACCGAAGCAGAAGATGCGTTGGTAATCCAGTTTTTGGTTCCGTTTAACAGGTAATAGTCGCCTTTATCCTCAGCAACCGCATGCTGATGGGTTGCATCAGAACCTGCTTCAGGTTCTGAAAGCAGAAATGCACCGATAACTTCTCCCCTTGCCAACGGCTTCAAATATTTTTGTTTTTGCTCTTCATTTGCAAAACGCTGCAGTCCGTAACAAACCAGCGAATTATTTACAGACATAATCACGGCCACAGAAGCATCCACCTTGGCAATTTCCTGCAAGGCCAGCACATAGGAAACGCTATCCATTCCTGCGCCATCATATTCCGGGGAAACCATCATTCCAAGGAATCCCAGTTCAGCAAGATTCTTAACATGTCGTGCAGGAAATTCAGCTTTCTCTTCGCGTTCCAGCACATCCTGAATTAGTTCGCGCTGGGCATAGTCACGGGCAGCCTGCTGAATCATGAGCTGCTCCTCAGTAAAATCGAAATTCATGGTGTAAAATATTACTGTTATTGTCCGGTTACAAACCTACAAAATATTTATTCTTTATTGTGTCTAAATTTCACCAGACCTGTCCCGAAAGACGTTCAGCCGTCTGATTAAAATCAGCAACAATTTCTCTTACTATTTGTTCCGCAGGTTTTACATCATGAATAATGGCAGCAACCTGTCCAATCTCCAGTTCGCCTTCTTCCACATCTCCTTCAAACATTCCCTTTTTTGCACGGCCATGTCCCAGCAATTCACTAAGGTCCTCACGACTGGCACCTGAAAGTTCCGCATTACGAACCTTCTCAAAAAAAGCATTCCGAAGTAACCGAACCGGAACCAGCTTTTTCAGGGAAAGAAAGGTATCGCCATCGTCAGATTCGACGATTTTATTTTTGAATGATACATGACCTGAAGATTCTTTGGAAGCAGCAAAGAGGCTTCCAATCTGCACGCCGTCTGCTCCCAGTGCCATCGCAGCAAAAGCCGCTTTTCCGGATGCAATGCCACCGGCCGCTATCAAAGGAATATCGACTGCCTCCCGAATCATGGGAATTAAAACCATAGTGGTGGTTTCCTCAAAACCATCGTGACCGCCGGCTTCAAAACCTTCTGCAACAATAGCATCTACTCCGGCTTCCACCGATTTCAATGCAAACTTTTTATTAGCCACCACATGCACTACCGTGATTCCCTTTTCCTTAAGAAAAGGAGTATACTTCTTCGGATTTCCTGCAGAAGTAAAAACAATTTTCACCCCCTGACGAACGATAATTTCCATCAGTTCATCCGTCTGGGGATAAAGCAAAGGCACGTTGACGCCAAAAGGTTTATCTGTTGCTTTTTTACATTTAACGATATGCTCTTCCAACACTTCAGGATGCATGGAACCGGCGCCGATGAGGCCCAGTCCTCCTGCATTGCTCACAGCCGAAGCCAGTTTCCACCCGCTGCACCAAATCATGCCAGCCTGGATGATGGGATACTTTATATTAAACAGGGATGTTATTCTGTTCATCTTACCACCATGTTACATAATTGATTTCATTATTTCTGATACAACCAGACTTGCATCTTTCTGGATATCAAGAATAGTAGCATCCAACATGTAACAGGGTGTTGTGAAAACATTGTATTTTTTGTCGTGTACCACCTGCCCATGGGAAGTAACTGTATGCTTGCCCCCCATTTTCCGAATGGTATCTGCAGTTCCCTTATCGCTTCCGATAGTAACTTCCGCGCCCTGGATGACTTTTGCAACGACTGCCGGGGCAATACAAAGTGCACCTATGGGTTTTTGAAGTTCCAGCATCTGTATGATGGCACGTTCCACTTCCGGATTTACTGTCGCTTCAGCTCCGTCAAAAGCTACTGTGGACAGATTTTTTGCAGCTCCGAAACCGCCGGGAAAAATCAGTGCATCGTAATTTTTTGCACGAAAAGTACTCAACGGTTTAATGTCGCCACGGGCAATTCTTGCCGATTCAACCAGCACGTTCCGCTTTTCTTTCATCTGTTGCCCTGTAAGGTGATTAACAACATGATATTGTTCAACATCCGGAGCAAAACATTGATATTCGGCTCCAGATTGCAGGATTGAAAGCATGGTCATGGTAGCTTCATGAATTTCAGCTCCGTCATAAACGCCACATCCCGAAAGGACTACGGCAAACTTTTTCTTTTCCATAACTTGTACATTTTAGGTTTTTCGAGTTGTGCTAAATTAATAAAATGAGGGGCTTGCCCGGAGCCATTTATTATTTTTAACAATTAATGGATTTTCAGAACCTGGCATGGATAATCATTAAAATCATAAATTTGCATCTTATGAAACTACTAGTTGTTGAAGACGATCACGAAATTCAGGACTCTATTCTGGCCTATCTGAAGCCTGAAGGTTATACATGCGAACAAGCTTTCAATTTCAAAGAAGGATTGAACAAAGTCGACTTCTTCAATTATGATTGTGTTTTAATTGATATTAATCTTCCGGATGGAACCGGCGTTGATTTAATCAAGGCGCTGAAAAGGATGAAAAAGCAGTGCGGTATTATTGTAATTACTGCCCGTGACGCTATCAACGACCGTGTGAAAGCGCTGGAGTTTGGTGCTGATGATTACCTTGTGAAACCCTTCAACCTGGCAGAGCTGAATGCACGCATCAAATCACTTATCCGGCGCATTAATTTCAACGGAGAAAGTCAGATTGTAGCAGGCGATGTAACCATATTCCCTGAAAATTTTAAAGTGACTGTGAAAGGCAAACCGCTGGATCTGACAAAAAAAGAATTTGAACTTTTACTTTTCTTCGCTTCCAACTCCGGACGGGTTATTGCCAAAGAAAGTCTTGCCAGCCAGCTTTGGGGCGAAAACATGGACTTTTCATATTCCTTTGATTTTGTATATGCACAGATAAAAAACCTCCGGAAAAAACTCCGCGACAAAGGAGCAAAAGACTATTTCCAGACTATTTACGGAGTGGGTTATAAATTTGAGGCTGAATGAAATTACTGACCAAAACCACACTTTATTTTGTAACGATCACACTCGTTGTATTCTTTTTGGGTGGGATTGGCCTCTATGTCATCATGCAGAATCTCGTGGAAAAAGAAGTCAACAATGAATTGTACGACCGTATCCACTTTGTTCTGAATGAAGTTTATCAGACTCCCACCTTGAAGGGGGTCACTTTTATCGCCAGCGAACCCATAGAAATTGAAAAAGTTGAAAACCCACATCGGGCGCCAACATTCGAGCTTAAGGATACCGTGCTTTTCAATAGTGTTCAGCGATTCTATTCGCCTTATCGCCGGCTGACCACTGTCGTAAGGAGTAAAGACGGGGATTATTACCGCATCAGTATTTTTAAGTCGCTGATTGCCTCAAATATTCTGATTGAAAGAGTAGCACTGGTTACTACACTCATGCTGCTGCTTTTTATTTTGCTCGCTTATTTCCTGAACCGGTATATTTTCGGGAAAATCTGGGCAGACTTTTTCGATTCACTCCACAAGATACAGGAGTTCAGCCTGAGCAATCCGCAGAAAGAAGCATTTTCTCCTTCCGAGATCATTGAATTCGATGAACTGAACCGGGTTCTGAACAAAATGATCGATAAGATTATCAACGACTATGAAGGCGTTAAAGAGTTTACCGGAAACTTGTCTCATGAGGTACAGACGCCTCTGGCTGTTATCAAAAATAAAACCGATCTGCTTTTTCAGGAATCTCTGAATGAAGAGCAATTTAAACTGGCAGGCTCTATCTATTCCGCAACAAACCGGTTATCGGAAATTGTGAGAAGCCTCGGGCTGATCGCACGAATCGACAAAAATCAGTTTACTAATCTCACCAGCATCGATCTGGAAAGTATCATCAAAGAACAGCTTGAAAATTTTGATTCGCTTATTGAATCCAGAAAAATAAAGGTGAATGTCAATTTCGAAAACCGTCCACCACTGATCATGGACAAGAATCTCGCCGAAATTCTCATCAACAACCTGATAAAAAATGCCGTTAGGCATAATGTTGAAAAAGGATTCATCAACATAGCCGTCAACGGAAAATCATTACAGATGTCCAACTCAGGTGAAGATCCGGGCATTCCTACTGAAGAGCTTTTCGAACAATTCTCGAGGGCCTCGAAAGAAGGTTACATGGGCATTGGCCTTGCAATCGTCAAAAAGATTACAGATTATTACGGAATGAAAATTACTTACGAATATAAAAACCAGAATTCTGAACATAAATTTGTCATTATTTTTTCGCAAAATCACTAATCATTTTACATTTACTGTGATGTTTTACACAGCCTTTATTAAGCAAATCAATCCATTATTTGTAATTTTTATAAATTAAAGAATCTACATATTTTTCTATATAAATTCAGAATTCATACAGAATCTCCCACGTTCTTTGCATTACTAAAATTCTAAAAAAGGAAAATGACAGGTTTAATAGGAATCAGCTATAAATCAGCAGACTTAGAAGTCAGAGAACGTTTTTCTTACACCAAGGAAGAAATCTCAGAAATAGCTGAAAACTGTTTAAAAAGCGGACATATCGAAGGAGTGGTCATTCTTTCCACTTGCAACCGCAGCGAAATCTACTATAATTGTCCCCGTGAAAGAACTAAAGAAGCCGCTGACACCATCTTGAATGAGCTGGCAGTGAAAAAAGGTTACAACAGTTCGCTTGCTTCATATTTTTATTTCAAGGAAAATTCAGAAATGGTAGAGCACCTTTTTAAGGTGGTTTCAGGCATTGACTCTTTGATTCTGGGTGAAGACCAGATCATCGGACAAGCAAAAGAAGCTTTCAACTATGCTGAAGAAATCAAGTCAACAGATAAAATACTGAGGAGACTTTTCACAAAAGCATTTGAAATTGGTAAAAGAGTCCGCACCAAAACGCAAATCAGTCGCGGTTCGGCATCTACCAGTTCAGCAGCTGTAAATCTGGCCCATCAGCGTTTTATGCGCATGAGTGAACTTCACGTGATGATGATCGGTGCAGGTCAGACCGGACAGTTGGTACTCAACAGCCTGAGAAAATCAAAATTCGCTTCGCTGACTATTGCCAACCGTACCTATTCAAAAGCCGAAGAGCTGGCTGAAATCTACGGTGGTAAAAGCATCAAAATCGAAGAAATTGATCAATACCTTTCAGGTTGTGATATGATTTTCATTGCTACAGATGCTAAAGAACCCATCGTGAAATTGGAATCGGTAAAAAAAGCCGTTCAACAAAGAAGCAGCGACCAAAAACAGTCATATTTTGATCTTTCAGTTCCTCGCAACATTGAAGACAGTGTTGCCGAAGTTGAGGGAGTAGAGCTTTTTACCATTGATGATTTGCAAAATATCGTACAGAGCACCAATCAAAACAGAAAACAGGAAATTGCTGCTGCTATGGAAATCATCGATAATGCAACGGAAAACTTCACAGAATGGGAACATGAACAGGAATTGGTTCCTATGATCCTGAAAATAAAAAAGAACTTTCAGGAACTCAACCAGGCAGAGATTGAAGAGTTCATGAAAATCCGTTCTTTAAAAGAACACGAATTATTAGAAGAATATTCAAAACACATCACAGATAAATTTGCCCGGGTTTTCATTAAAAACCTTAAAAGCATTTCCAAGGACGTCGACAATAGCAAAGACTTCATGGCTTTGGCTGAGGGTTTTTTTGAATTGTAAGAAATATGAGTAAAGAGGTAAAAATTGGCACCCGCGGCAGCAAACTTGCCCTGTATCAAGCCAAAAGAGTAAAAGGTGAGTTAGAGCAAAAATTTCCGGAAATTCAATTTGCTTTGGAGATTATTCACACCAAAGGTGATAAAATTCTGGATGTAGCTTTATCTAAAATTGGAGACAAGGGATTATTCACCAAGGAAATTGAGCAGGCACTTTTGGATGGTCAGATTGATCTTGCCGTTCATAGTATGAAAGATCTTCCAACAGATCTACCGGAATCTTTGAAACTGGGTGCTGTGCTGGAACGTGGTGAAACACGTGAAGCTTTTGTAGCCGCCAAGGGCAGGACTTTATCAGACTTAAATGAAAATGATATTATAGGCACCTCCAGCGTAAGGCGGAGGGCACAACTTCTGGCGATGAACCCGAAGTTTAAGGTTGTTGATATTCGTGGTAATGTAGAAACTCGCTTAAACAAGTGGCGTTCCGGCCATTGCACTGCTACAATCATGGCTGCAGCAGGCATTCAGAGACTGGAACTTGGGGAGGCAATCAGCGAGTTGGTTGATATTGAGAAGATGGTCCATGCTCCGGCACAGGGGATCATTGCCATCGAAACACGCGAAGAAGATCCGTTCATCGATTCGCTGATGGCAGGAATTAATCACACAGAAACCTGGATCATGGCCCAGGCAGAATATGCTTTCCTGGCAGCCCTTGGTGGAGGCTGCCAGGTACCTATAGCATGTCATTCTGAGGTGAAAGACGGGGAGATAAGCATTACCGCACAAGTACTTTCGCCCGACGGAAGCCGGTCGATAAAACAAACCGTAAAAAGCAGCACTGCTCAGGCAGTTGAAACCGCACAAAAACTGGCCGCTTCCTTCTTACAACAGGGAGCTTTAGAAATTATAGGAAGCATTGAGCGCCAAACAACTAAATAGTGTCCCCGGGGAAAAATCTGTCATCAGCACACAGCCCTTCGAACAAGCCGAAAAACTAAAAAAGGCTTTAGAAGGTAGTGATATTTCCTTTTTCAATCTGCCGATGATTCGTACTGAGGCATTGCCTCTTTCGGGAGAAATTACCGATGCTATTCAGAATCTAAGGCTGTTCAGTCTGGTAATTTTCACAAGCAAAAACGGGGTCATTAATTTCTGGGAAGCTTTGGAGCAGCTGAAAATCACATTTCCTGCGACATTAAAAACTGCTGTTATTGGAAACGGAACAGCAAAAACTTTGGAGAAATATCATGGCAACCCTGGTTTTGTAAACGAAGGAAAGACATCCACAGATTTTGCTGCTTATTTAAAATCAGAAGTTATTAGCAAAAGTGACAAAATATTACTGGTTCAAGGGAACCTGGCGCCTGATTTTTTGTTCAACGAATTGAGTGAAATCGCAGCAGTGAAACGCATTGACGTTTACCAGACTGTAGCAGAAGAAACCTGCGATGACAATATATTAAAGGAAATCCGGGACAACCGTTATGGTTTGCTGATTTTCAGCAGCCCGTCAGGATTTTCGAATTTTTACAAATTTTACAAACGTGGTGAAGAAGAAAAATTCCCATTAAGGATATTATCCATCGGGAATACCACCACCGAAGCCATTTCCGGAATTTGCAAGACTGAGATTATTACAGCTGAGAGACCGGATACACAAGGTTTAAAAAATGAAATTTTACGTTATTTCCATTAAAAAATTAAAAATATGAGCTTTCCAACAACGAGACTTAGAAGATTACGTTACAATCCCGTTTTAAGGGATATGGTTACCGAAACCAAAGTAACAACCGACGACCTTATCATGCCGTTGTTCGCCTGTCCGGGAAAAGGTGTGAAAAATCCTATTGTTTCCATGCCCGGAAATTATCAACTCTCTATCGACTTATTGGTTGAAGAATGTAAATCATTGATGAACGTGGGTGTTCGAGCCATTATTTTGTTCGGTATTCCTGAAGAAAAGGATGAAACCGGCATGATTGCTGCTCATGATGATGCTATTATTCCAAAAGCTATTGATGCCATCAAGAAAAACGTACCGGGAATGTATATTATAGCCGACGTTTGCAACTGCGAATACACCACCCACGGACATTGCGGTGTGATCGTTGACGGTGACGTAGAAAATGATCAGACTTTGGATTCTTTGGTTGCACAATGCATCACCTTTGCCAAACATGGTGTGGATATGGTTGCTCCCAGCGATATGATGGACGGCCGTGTCAAAGCCATTCGTGAGGGTCTCGATAAAGAAGGATATTACATGACTCCCATCATGGCTTATTCAGCTAAATATGCTTCCGCTTTTTACGGACCTTTCCGCGACGCGGCTGACAGTGCACCGAAATTCGGGAACCGTGCCACTTATCAGATGAATCCTCCCCAAACCAATGAGGCCATGCGCGAAATCGAACTGGATATCATCGAAGGGGCCGACATCGTGATGGTGAAACCGGCACTGAGTTATCTGGATATTATCCGCAGAGCCAGAGACCGCTTCGACCTGCCTATTGCAGCTTACAACGTAAGTGGTGAGTTTGCCATGGTTAAGGCCGCTGCAGAAAGAGGTTGGATTGACGAAGACCGCATCGTGAAAGAAATTCTCACTTCCATCAAAAGAGCAGGCAGTGACCTCATTTTGACGTATCACGCAAAACAATTCGCAGAAAAACTGCTGAAATAAAGAATTTTAATAGAAAGAATTGACTATTTATGGATTACAACCAAAGCGTCAGTGCGTTTCAGGACGCCCAGCAACTCATTCCGGGAGGCGTAAATTCTCCTGTAAGAGCCTTTAAAAGTGTGGGAATTCCACCCGTTTTTATTGATCACGGCAAAGGATCGAAAGTGTATGACATTGATGGTAACGAATACATTGATTTTGTTTCCTCCTGGGGACCTTTGATTTTAGGTCATGCGCATGAAGAAATTCTGAAAGCCATCAACGAAACGGCAAAAAAGGGAACCTCTTTCGGTGCCCCCACACTTATGGAAACCAAAATGGCCCGGCTTATTGTTGACATGGTGCCGTCGGTTGAAAAAGTAAGAATGGTTAATTCAGGAACTGAAGCCACCATGAGTGCCATCAGGTTGGCACGGGCTTTCACCGGAAGGGAAAGGATCATCAAATTCGAAGGAAATTATCATGGTCATGCCGACAGCTTCCTGATCCAGGCAGGGTCAGGAGCCATGACTCTCGGTGTTCCCGACAGCCCGGGCGTCACCAAAGGTACGGCCGGAAATACGCTGGTGGCTCCTTACAATGATGCAGAAGCCGTTGAAAAGCTTTTTGCCAGCTTCCCGAACCAGATCGCAGCCGTAATCGTGGAACCGGTGGCTGCCAACATGGGCTTGGTTCCTCCAAAAGAAGGATTTCTTCAGGCACTTCGCGACATCACCAAAAAACATCATGCATTACTGATTTTTGATGAAGTGATTACCGGATTTCGCCTGGCACGTGGCGGTGCTCAGGAATATTTCGGCATCAATCCTGACCTGACTACGTTGGGAAAGATCATCGGCGGAGGATTGCCGGTGGGCGCTTACGGCGGAAGAAAAGAAATCCTGGATATGCTGGCTCCCAACGGTCCGGTTTACCAGGCCGGTACCCTTTCAGGAAATCCGCTGGCCATGGCTGCCGGTTATACAGCTTTGAAAATTCTTAAAGAAAATCCTGGCATCTACGAAAGTTTGGAAAAGAAAGCCGAAAAACTGGCCGAAGGATTCCGGAAGAACATTGCAGAAACAGGAGTTAAAGCCGTCGTAAATCAAATAGGTTCCTTACTGACAGTGTTCTTCACCGATCAACCGGAAGTAAATTCTTTCGAACAGGCGGCCAAATCAGATACCGGCCGTTTTGCAGAATATTTCAGGTTGTCTCTTGAAAATGGTATTTACCTGGCACCTTCGCAGTTTGAGTGTGCTTTTGTTTCGGATGCGCATACACCTCAGGACATTGAAATGACTATAAAAGCCAACCGGGCAGCGCTGAAAAAAATGGCTGAGAACAATTAGAATTTTACAAACGTTGTTCAAAGAAATTATATGATAAACAGCAGGAGCCAAATGACCCAACGCACCCCCAACCCCTAAAGGGGCGTGCTACCACACGCTTGAATAACAACAAATCAAGGTAGGGGCAAGTTCCCCCTTTAGGGGGCTAGGGGGCAATGAAGGGCTTTTAAATACGGGAAGGTAAAAAAAGTATTAATTCACAAATTTCATAAGGAGCAAATGACTTCTGTTTTTTTAGACACATTACATTTTAAAGAGACCTCGCGGCCACCGGTGTGGTTTATGCGGCAGGCAGGACGTGTGCTTCCCTCATATCTCAAACTCAAAGAGAAACACACTTTCTGGGAAATGATGCGCGATCCAAAGCTGGCAGCCGAAGTTACTTTGCTTCCTGTTTACGATCTTGGTGTGGATGCCGCCATTTTGTTTTCAGATATTCTGGTGATCCCCTATGCCATGGGCATGGGCCTGGATTTCACCGACAACGGTCCGGTTTTTGAAAAGCCGATAAAGATGATGACCGATCCGGTGAAAAATATGAGTCCAGATCCGGAAAAACTGAACTACATCTACAAGGTCATCGACGAAATTCTGGTTACCCGGCCGGAAAACACACCGCTAATCGGTTTCTGCGGAGCGCCGTTAACCGTGCTGAGTTTTATGATCCAGGGACTGGGAAGCCGTTCAGATTTCTCAGATGCCGTGAAATGGATGTTTGCAAACCGGGAGACATTACAGCAGTTGATTGATGTGGTTACCGAAATGACTTTGGTTTACGTAAAAAATCAGATCAAGCACGGCATTGAAGCTTTTCAGCTTTTTGAAACTAATGCCGGACTCATCCCTAATGAGTTTTACAAAGAATTCTTCCTGCCTTCGGTGAAAAAGATCGCTTCTGCCGTGCGGTCAGAAGGCATTCCGTTTATCTTTTTCCCAAAAGGATTAGGAAATGGGATCACGATGGTTGATTTTGATGTTTGTGATTTTCTGAGTGTCGACTGGCTTACTTCTATCGAAGATGCAAGAAAACTGGTAGACGAGAAAGTAGGTCTTCAGGGAAACCTGGATCCCCGGGTACTTTTCGCATCCAAAGGAGCCATTGAAAAAGAGCTGAAGAATTTTTTGACTTTCGGAAAAAAACATCAAAACTGGATTTTCAATCTGGGACATGGCTTTATGCCGGAAACACCTTTTGAAAATGCACGTTTCATTACCGACTGGGCAAAAAATCAAAACTGGAGATAACCAAAACAAAGCAATTTTGATCAAGGACAAAGATTAAGCTATGAACTTAGAAATTTTCAAAAAATACAACAGGCCAGGGCCGCGTTACACGAGTTATCCCCCGGCAACATTTTTTCAGGGCGGATTTACACCCGCTCAATACATCGAGCAGATTGGGATCTCTAATTATGACAAACCGCAGAATATTTCTTTCTACGTTCACATTCCGTTTTGCAACCGGCTCTGCCATTTCTGTGGCTGTACCACAGGAATTTCCCAGAAGGAAGAGGTAATTCGAGCCTACATCGATGCCATCATCAAAGAGATAAAAACGGTTGCAAAATATCTCGACCCTAATCGTAAGGTCAGCCAGATTCACTGGGGCGGCGGTACTCCCAATGCCATCAACATGTCTTATCTCGAAGAAATCATGCAGGTTTTCCACGACAATTTTAATTTTGTCGAAAAGCCTGAGATTGCTGCCGAATGTCACCCAGGAGAACTTGATTTTGAAGACATTGACCGAATGGCTGCCGCCGGATTTAACCGTATCAGCCTGGGAGTTCAGGATTTTGACCCGGCCATCCTTAAACTGGTAAACCGTATTCCATCTAAAAGACCCGTGGAGGACCTTGTGGCTCGCATGAAAGCAAACGGTTTTAATGGTGTAAACCTTGATTTGATTTATGGTTTACCCGGACAAACCCGTGAAAGCTTTGCAGAAAACATCCGGAAAGTAATTGAAGTTTCACCCGACCGTCTGGCAACATTCTCATACGCCCATGTGCCCTGGGTAAAATCTGCACAGAAAATACTGGAAAAAAGAGGATTGCCTACTCCGGATGAAAAACTGGAAATGTTCCTTGAGGGTCTAAATGGACTAACCAGCGCAGGATATGTTGCTATCGGGATGGACCATTACGCCAAAGCTGATGATGATTTAAGCCTGGCTTTAAAGAATAAAACGCTGCACAGGAATTTCCAGGGATATGTAACCCGGGAAACAACCGGACAGGTTTACGGTTTTGGAAGTTCTTCCATAACACAGCTTTGGGGAGCGTACATCCAGAATGTAAAAACATTTAAAGAATACATCGAAGAAATCAGCAAAAATGGTCTGGCAACGGATAAAGCTTACGTGATGACTCCGGAAAATCTGGTTGTCCGTGAAGTAATCACAGAGATCATGTGCAATGGCCGGATGGATTTCGACGAGGTGGGAGCCCAGTTTGGAAAAGATGCAGAAGAAATCAAGAGAATAACTCAATTCACTCCTGAAAAATTACAGGAACTTATAGATGACCAACTGGTAAGCATCGAAGGAAATACTGTGAATGTTCACAAAGAAGGCTTCTTCGTAGTGAGAAATATCGCCATGGCCTTTGATCCGTTGCTCAAAACTTCGGATGCCATGTATTCCAAGACCATTTAGGGAATTATTAAAAAACAGATCCATTTGAGAGACACAAAGCGATCTCAATACCAATAAGTTGTACTGGTATTGAGATCGTTTCTTTCCTATTACAATCCATTCTTTTTTATTCAGTTTGAAAGTTCTAAAATGGCCGGCGGATTTTCGTATCCTCTATAATGCTGCCGTTTTGCTCCGATGTAAGTCCGTACCAAGGCTTTATAACATCCGGTTCTTCTACTTGCTTTCCTCATACTTTCTTCGAATAATATATCTTTAAAGCGAAGAAGATCCGAAGAAGGTACATAGAAAGTACGAACTTTATAGAGCGTTACATCGGACTTGGTATAGTGTTGGCAGTTGGATAAAACAGCATATGAAAATGAAAATGGAGTAGATTTCTTGCATTCCGAAATGGAATTCAACTCATAATTACATTAAAAACCACAGTAACGATTGTGATGAGCGGCAGCTCCGGGGAATCCTGGTATAAATAAAACTGGTATGATTTTAAAAAATAAGTCCGCACACGTTGAAAAAAGCGCGCGAGAGATTTATGTTTTTCATGATGAGATCTCTTCGTCTCCCGAAAGCTTTCGGGGTTAACGCAAGAATGCCCCAGTTTGTTAATTAACCTAGAAAACCAATGTGAAGGTGGCGCCGTTTCCGATACGTGATCTAACGGAAATACTCCCCTTGTGCATTTGCATGATCTGTCGCGAAAGGCTTAGTCCAATGCCTGAACCGGTTTTCTTAGATGTAAAAAACGGCATAAAAATCTTATCCATCACATCCTGGTTAATACCGATGCCATTATCTGCCACCTCAATAACCGTACGGTTATTCATGTTCACGGAAGCCGTCAAAGAAATCATCCCGTCCCTGTTATTATTAAGTGCATCTATTGCGTTAAGCAGCAGATTAATCATCACCTGGTCAATCAAATCCGGGTCTGCCAATAATTTAAGGTCAGATGGGAAAATCCGGCTCACAACTTTAATGTTCTGATTTTCTAATTTAGAATTCATCAGTTCCATCTGACGTTGAAACATGTCTTCAATATAAAAATACCTGAAGTGTGGTTTCGGTATCCGTGTAAGATTACGATACAGCTCTACAAAGTTCAGCAGCCCTTTGCTTCTCTTTTCTATTGTTGCAATGGCACTTTCAATATTTTCCAAATCTTCGATATCCTCTTCACTGGAAAGCTCGTGATTTTTTTGATACTCTCTAATAATATCCTGAACCGTAGAAGCAAGTGAGGAAATCGGAGTGATTGAATTCATAATTTCATGAGTCAGCACTCTGATAAGCATTTGCCAGGATTCAATTTCTTTTTGTTCCAGTTCCGGATGAATATCCTGCAATGACACCAGCAAATATTTATCACCGCGCATCAGAAACTCTGTAGCATGTATGGAAAGCTGTAATAATTCGTCTTCAACGTACAATTTAACAAGTTTCTTTTCACCAGCCCTTATTTCCATCAAAGTGGTGGAAAGTTCATCCGAAATTTTCTTCAGTTCCTGGATGTTCCTGACATGTTTTACCTGCAACAGGCGTTTTACTGCATTATTATATACATCGACTTTTCCGTCATGTTTGAAAACCAGAACCCCAATGCTAACATGCTGAATCACTGTAAGCAGATAATTGAAATTCTCCTCCTTTTCAGTTTTGGTTCTTTTGAAAGCATCCAGCACCTCATTCATTTCCTGGCTAAGGGCATCGAAACTTTTTCCCATTTCGTTGTCAATAAAAGAGCCCATAAAATCAGAATGACGAATAGATTCAAAAAAATGGGTGAGTTTGCGGTTGGTCTGTTCGGTATAACGAATAAGAAAAATTACCTGAGCAAGCAACAAAGCTGAAAGAATTATCGTGCTTATAAAGTAAGCCGATTTCTCATGGAAAGCGAAGATCAAAAAAAGCGTAATGATAATCAGGCTAACCCTGAGGATTATCTGAAATCGAAATTTCTTATAAACCATATTTTTCAATTCTTCGGTAAAGAGAAGCCCGCGTTAAACCCAGCTCTTTTGCTGCACGGCTGATATTTCCACCATATTTGTCCACCACCTTACGGATGAGCATCTTTTCAGTGTCCTCAAGATTCATGTTTGCGGGTAAAACATCCTGTGAATTTTCTTTATTTATTTCATTCATAAAAAAATCTTCCGGCTCCAGGATATTTCCTTCGCTCATGATAATAGCACGTTCAACGGCATGTTGCAATTCCCTGATATTACCCGGCCAGTTATGCATTTGAAGCCGTTTCAATGTGCCGGCATTAATACGTTTTTGTGAAATCTTATATTTTTTGCAATAAGTCTCTATGTAATAAGTAATCAAAGGTTCAATATCTTCAATTCTTTCCCGCAATGGTGGAATTGTGATTTCAACAGTATTGACCCGATAAAGCAAATCCTGCCGGAACTTATTTTCGCGTACCATCTCATACAAGGGCATGTTGGTAGCACAAATCAGCCTTACGTCTACAGGAATTTCCTTGCTTGACCCAAGACGTACCACCTTCCTGCTCTGCAAAACACTTAACAACTTTGATTGCAAATTGGGCAAAAGATTCCCTATTTCATCAAGAAAAAGAGTTCCTTTATTAGCTACCTCGAAACGTCCTGGACGATCTTCACGCGCATCAGTAAAAGCACCTTTTTTGTAACCAAACAATTCACTTTCGAAAAGAGTTTCCGTAATAGCACCCAAATCAACATTGATAAACATTTGGCTATTGCGGTGTGAAGCTCTGTGTATGGCTCTGGCTATGACTTCTTTTCCAGTTCCATTTTCACCAAGAATCAGAACATTAGCATCAGTTTTAGCCACTTTCTCTACCGTTTTAAGCACTTTTTTCATGGAATCAGAGGTTCCGATAATGTTGCTGAACACATGATCCTGATCAGCAGCAAGCATTTTATTGGTTCCTCTGAGATTTTCCAATTCCACTTTTGAAGCTCTTATATTGAGCGAGGCTTCAAGCGTAGCTAATAATTTATTGTTTTCCCAAGGTTTGAGGATAAAATTCGTAGCTCCTTCTTTTATTCCCTGAACAGCCAGTTCCACATCACCATATCCGGTAATAAAGATAACAATGGCTGCCGGATCGATTTCCAAAATTTTATTCAGCCAGTGGAAACCTTCCTTACCACTAGTAGCATCACGTGAAAAGTTCATGTCTAATAAAATGACATCATAACTCTCATTTCTGAGAAGGTCAGGAATATTTTCCGGATTTTTTTCAGTATGAATTGTTTGAAAGTGCTGACGCAGATACATTTTTGCTGCCAGCAAAATATCTGTATCGTCGTCTACTATTAGTATTCGCGCATTAATTTTAGACATAATCTTCTACAAAAAGCTGTTTCAAAATCGATACTAAAATTACAAATAATTGTACATTGATGTACAAATATATGGACGATTTCGAACACAAATAGTTACAGATTCAAAATAAAATTATTTAATTATTTGATTTTCATAAAATTATAAGTATTGGCATAAAATTAGATGATATATTATTGGGTTTAGTTATTTAATACTTCAGATGTAGACTTTTCGGGAAGTTTTTGAGATAGCTCAGGGTAGCAACAGGAAATTCCTGAAAAGTTTACATTTGTATATAAATGCAATAAATTATGATAGAAACCATAGGCCTCAAAAAAATCTTCAAATCAGGTGCGATTCAGACGGTTGCTTTAACTGACATCAACTTAAAAGTAGAAAAAGGAGAATTTATGGCCGTTATGGGCCCTTCGGGTTGCGGAAAATCTACATTGCTTAATTTGCTTGGTATGATTGATGGAGCAACAGAAGGCAGTTATTATTTCATGGGGAGAAATGTTAGCCGTCTTCAGGAAAAGGAGAAGACCAATTTGAGAAAACGCACTATTGGTTTTATTTTTCAGAATTTTAACCTTATTGATGACCTGAGCCTTTGGGAGAACATTGAGCTTCCATTGATTTATCAAGGCGTAAAAAGATCTGAGCGTAAAAAAAAGGTTGATACTGTGATTGAACAACTGGAAATAAGCCATAGGAAAGACCTTTTTCCTTCACAATTATCAGGGGGGCAGCAACAAAGAGTAGCAGTTGCACGAGCTATTGTCGGTGGTCCCAGCTTACTTCTCGCGGACGAACCTACCGGCAATCTGGACTCTATGCACGGTGAAGTTGTCATGAACCTTTTAAGCGAGCTCAACAAGCAAGGGATGACTATTGTGATGGTAACTCACTCACAACACGATGCCAGTTACTGCCGCAGAATTGTACATCTGTTTGATGGGCAGATCATCAACGAAAATCTGAATCGTATTAACTAACCAAACCCAATTGAAAACAGATTTATGAGATTAGTTTAATACAAAAGAAACATGCTGAACTTTTTTAAAACATCTCTCCGCATCCTGGTCAAGCAAAAGGGTTATACCTTGCTCAATTTGCTGGGACTCATTACGGGTTTGGTTGCTTTTGTATTCATCTATCTTTATATTCAGAACGAAATATCTTACGACAGGGGATGGAAAAATTACCGCCATTTATTCCGTTTAACAGCAGAATATTCAACAGGAGATTCTCTAAACAAATTAGCCCTTACTTCATACCCTCAAGCCAAAATCTTAAAAAAGACATTTCCTGAGGTACTTCAGTCAACACGTCTTTTTTTTAATGATCCCTCAGATAATAACGCGGTTTCTGCAGTACGTTACGAAGGCAAGTATTATGACATCCCTTACATGACCTTTGCTGATGCTCAATTTTTCAAAGTATTTGACTATACTTTTACAGAAGGGAACCCTGATTCCTGTTTGGTAAAACCAAACAGCTTAGTCATCAGCGAAGCCATAAAAAAACAAATCTTCGGTTCGGCACCAGCGCTGGGGAAAAAATTACAAACCAGCGTAAGGACATATACAGTAACTGGTGTATTTAAAAAGCCTTCAACGCCATCTCATCTCCGCTTTAATGCGCTCATTTCCTTTAGTTCACTAGACAAAACAGAATTAGCAACACTTGACAGCAGTTTATTATTTTCGACCTGCTATACCTATGTCAGACTTGCCAAAAATGTGAACGTAAAAAGTTTTGATACACATGTCAATAAGATGATGGACACCTTGGTGGGGGACTATATCAAGAAGGAAAAGATTGAGATTGGAGGAGGCTATTATCATGTCCATTTCCAGCCCATTTACAAAATCCACTTTTCCAAAGGCTTATATTTCGATAGTCATACGAATAATCAAATTTATTACCTGTATCTTTTTGGTATTATTGCTTTTTTCATTCTGCTTACCGCCTCCATCAATTACATCAACCTGACAACAGCTCGGGCCATCAAAAAGGCACGTGAAACAGGTGTAAGGAAAGTAATTGGTGCAAACAGAAAGCAGATGCTCATGCAATACATCAGCGAGTCACTTTTACTAATATTCATTGCGTTTTTTGTTGCGCTTAGTGTTATTGAATTATTATTGCCCAAACTGAATGAATTGGTACAACAACATATTGTTTTAATTAACAGTTTAACTTCAGGTAGCGGGGTCATCTTTGGTTTGATACTCATACTCATCGTATTTTTACTTTCATTACTCAGTGGCAGTTTTCCGGCTCTAGTACTGTACTCTCTAGACCCAGCGGCAGTTTTGCGTGGCAATAACATCGTACTTGCTAACGGAAAACGACGGCAGTTGACAACTGCAAAACTCCGAAAAGTCCTAGTAGTCTTTCAATATCTTGTAGCCATAGGAATGATCATCGCCACAGTGATCATTTCTAATCAGGTACATTATGTCAAGAATATAAACTTAGGATTTAACCAAAATCAGCTTTTGGTGGTAAATTCCCCACCCGACACTTCCTTTGCACGAAGAGAGGCTTCTTTTGTAGCTACACTGAAACAAGGTCCTTCTATAAAAATGGTTACTTCGGCCGCCAACCTACCTGGATATTTGACAGGAAGGATATTATTCAGGGTAGGGAACAACTCAAAAAGTGAGGTTTATACGATGAACAGTTACATTGTGGGGAAAGATTATTTTAAAATGCTGGAGATCCCAATTGTAAAAGGCAGAACGTTTTCTCAAACTATGCACGACGATTCAACCGAGAACCTGATCATAAATGAAGCCGCTGTCAAATATTTACGATTAAACGACAGTAATGCTATAGGAGCCACGATTCAAACTCCTACCGGGGAGAAAGGAAAGATTATTGGAATCGTGAAAAATTTCAACTTTTCCTCGTTGCATCAAGCCATCGAGCCACTGGTATTCATGTATAGACCCCAATTTCCAAGATATATTTTAATACGTTATAAGGAGAACGAAAAAGCACAAACCTTAGATTACGTGATGAAAACCTGGGATAAATTCAATCCAGGATACAATATCTATTACACTTCTTTGAAACAAAAGATCGATGATCTTTACGGTCCGGATCAACGTATGCTTTCGCTGTTTATTTATTTTTCACTAATCGTACTGTTTATTTCCTTATTAGGATTATATGGATTGTCGGCTTATCTGATCGAACAACGTTCGAAAGAAATCAGCATCAGAAAGGTGCTTGGAGGATCGAATAACCAGATATTAATTCTGTTATTAAAAGAATACCTGGCTCTAGTAGTCCTTGCAGGGGCGTTGGCTTCTCCCATTGTGTATTTTCTTATCAAAAATTGGCTGGAAAGTTTCGCCTATCACATCAACCTAAGCATTTTCTATTCTATTCTGAGTATTCTTTTTGTGTGTCTTATTTCAGCCCTCACTGTTTTGATACAATCAAACAGAATCCTTGGGAAAAGTCCTTCAGAATATCTAAAATATGAATAGTCTTTTTCCCTTCCGGCATAATGCCGGAAAGGATGTAAGACTACAACTCAAAAACAAAACCACGTTAAATGTATCTTCTTCTGGACAAAAACCATGGTAGTTTTGCCACCAAAATTTCTTCTAATCAAATGTTGTATAAGCTGCTTCACCATGCATGGATTCATCAAGTCCCAAAGCTTCCTGTTGTTCGGTAGCACGTAATCCAAACAGCTTATTCACAATAACAAACAGAATAAAGGTCCCGACACCTGAATAAACTATGGTTGCCGAAACAGCCAGTAACTGTACTACAAACTGGTGTGGGTTTCCATAAAAAGCACCACTATATGCAGCCTGAATTGCAGGAGTTGCAAACAAGCCCGTTAGCAGCGCGCCTAAAATTCCACCCATACCATGGACACCAAAAGCATCCAGCGTATCATCATATCCTAATCTTGGTTTCACATAAGCCACCATAAAGAAACAGACAAGCGAGACCATCACACCAATAACCATTGCTCCTACAACATCTACAAAACCTGCTGCAGGGGTTATGGCGACCAGTCCGGCAACGGCGCCTGTTGCCACACCAACAAGAGTAGGTTTCTTCCCGATAATCCAATCAAGCATAGCCCAGGTAAATGCTGCAGCTGCAGTAGCAATGTGTGTTGCAAGAAATGCACTTGCAGCCAGTCCGTCAGCTGCGAGGCCGCTTCCTGCATTAAACCCAAACCATCCAAACCATAACAATGCAGCTCCAATAGCAACAAAAGGAATATTATGAGGAGGAATAGCATGTCCTTCATAATCACGACGTTTTTTCAACATAATAGCCATAACCAGAGCGGCAATACCTGCATTAATATGAACTACGGTACCTCCGGCAAAATCCAGAGCTCCCAATTTTGCCAACCATCCGTCTGATGACCAGACCCAGTGTGCAACAGGGTTATAAATAAACAAAGCCCACAGTAATGAGAAAATCAGAAAACCTTTAAACTTTATTCTTTCTGCGAAAGCACCGATAATTAAAGCAGGTGTAATGACAGCGAACATCATCTGAAAAAGTATAAAGACAATGTGCGGGATGGTACCAATCATCACCGGTACGCCGTTTACAAATTTGCCGCTTGGTTGTGAATGTGAAATGAAATAAGGACTTAAATCATTGATATGAATTCCGTGTAAAAAAGCCCAGTGAAATCCGCCGATGAAAGGTGCTAAAACTCCTTTGGAGCTTCCAAATGCCAGACTGTATCCGCAGGCCACCCATTCGATGCTAATTACTGCTGTAATAATAAAACACTGCATCAGTACGTTCAAAATGTTTTTGCGTCGAACAAGACCACCATAAAACAAAGCCAGTCCGGGAATGGTCATTAATAAAACCAAAGCAGTAGCAACAATCATCCAGGCGGTGTCACCAGTGTTAATCGCAGGAGCGACCACGGCTGTCGCCGCAGAAGCTCCTTGCGCCATTAAAGGAAAACTTAAAAACGTAAAAAAAGCAAAAAACGCAACACTTAATTTTTTCATTTTAATATCTTTATGTGTTGTCCACATGAGCTTGAAGGACATCTTTTTTCACCGATTTTATCGACAAGAAAAAGCTTCTGTCTTTTCATGTTTTCAACCGGGTTAAGGACTATTTTTCTTCCAATTCATGTTCATGGTTAAACAGGGCGTCGGGCCCGCTTTCACCGGTACGGATCCTATAAGTGGCTTCTATGTCTGAAACAAAGATTTTACCGTCACCCATTTCGCCTGTTCGTGCGGCTTTCATGATCGCGTTGACCGTCTTATCGACATTTTGATCACGGACAACAATCGAAAGCATGTGCCTCTGAATGTAATGAGAATGAAATACTTGTCCTCTTACGACCTGGTCAGCCGTAGACTTCCCAAGGCCGGTTATGTCCCAGTAAGAAAACCAGTCAATTCCGACTTCATACAAAGCCTTTTTGACATCCTCAAACTTTGACTTCCGAATAATGGCTTCAATTTTTTTCATGGTTTTAGTTTTAGAGTTTGGTTAAACAAAAAAGGCTTACGGGATTTTCCCATAAGCCTTTATATTTAATTTTAAAATATTTCTCTTAATGGGATTAACTTAAGTTATCCTGATTTGTTGTTGAATTGATTGTTGATTGAAGCGTTGATTATTCAGTGCCGTATTTACCATTGTCATCTGCAATAACATCAACTGACCATTATTGGAACCTGAATTTACAGATGCGGTAAACAGCAAAGAGAAAAATCCTTTGCCAGGAAAATGAAACAAAAGACTCTTGCCTGCAAAGGCAGAAATCTTTGTTTCCAATTTGTCTAAAAGTAGATATTTCATTTTCCTGATCATTTCAATGTTCAAGTAGATGTATGTTCTGGACTAATTCCTCACATCAACCTTGTCAAAAATATAAATTTCCTTTTCTGTAATAATTCCTGATGCAAGTATAAAATCCAAAAATAGATTCAAAAATTTCGATATTTAAATATTTTATATCCTGATTAGTAACAATTTATAAATAAAAAAATCAACTTTAGCATAAGAAGAGCCTTTTTTACTATAAAAACGCTAACAGGCAATGATAACGTTTGCAGAGCTTTAGCTGAGACTTAAGAAAATTTTACTTTTTTAGAAATTTCATGAAAATTTTAACAGTTTTTTGGTGAATTTTTCCATCAAAAAAGAATAAGCAGTAATCATTTCATACCTAAAAAGAGAATGAATTATCGAAACAGAACAACATTACCAACAAAACCCCAATGGAATCTTTCTTTTTCCTTATTTCTGAAGGAGCATTTTACAGTAAAAGAAAAATACATAAAACAAACAGGCCATCCCAAGATTTGGAACGACCTGTTTGCAACTCTAAAACTAAAAATACAACCGGTTGTAAGTAACTTTTTTGTGAAGCAGGGATTTTATCCTGCCGAGTTGATTAGCGTGATAAATGCATCTGCTTCTCAGGAGTACCTATAACCGATGTATGGGGTTAATAGGATAATGGGGTTTCGGCATTTTTATCCATCTTAATGCCTGCATAACCTTCAATTCCCATTTCAGGAACATCAAGTCCTTCAAGTTCATCTTTAGCACTTACTCTAAGTCCTGCAGTAACGTCAATTATTTTGAAGACAATCCAGCCAAGGGCACCGATTACAACGATGTTAGTGATCCCACCGATTACTTGGGCGATGAACTGTCCTCCATCACCATAGAAAAGGCCCTTTACAGCACCATCAACGCCATTCCAGCCTGCACCGTAAGTACCGTCAGCAAACAAACCTAATGATAATACGCCCCAGAGACCATTCACGCCATGTACTGCCACAGCACCCACCGGGTCGTCAATTTTAAGTTTTCGCTCAATAAAGAATGCCGCTTCAATTACCAGCACACCGGAGATCAATCCGATCAAAGCAGCCGACTGTACGTTTACGAAAGCACTGGGAGCGGTAATGGCAACCAAACCTGCCAACATACCGTTGATCATCATAGAAGGATCCGGTTTTTTTGTCTTAAACCACCACATATAAAGCATGGCTGCCAAAGCTCCGGTTGCTGAAGCAATCATTGTGTTTACGGCAACAATACTGATTCTTAAATCCTCACCAGCTAATGTAGATCCTGGGTTGAATCCGAACCAGCCGAACGCCAGGATAAAAGTTCCGATCACAGCCATCGGTATATTGTGACCCGGGATTGCATTGGAGGAACCGTCTTTATTGAATTTCCCTAGACGGGGGCCAATCATTTTAGCTCCTACCAATGCCAACACACCACCGGTCATGTGTACTACGGAAGACCCGGCAAAATCAACGTCTCCGTGTCCTAATCCGAAGTTGGTTCCAAGCTGGGCCAACCATCCGCCGCCCCATACCCAGTTTCCGAAAATCGGGTAAATTAATGCGCCAACAAGAACACCATAAATAGCAAATGAAGAGAATTTCCATCTTTCAGCCATAGATCCGGTCGGGATGGTGGCTGTTGTATCCATAAATACCATCTGGAAAAGAAATAGGCCGAACACACCTACATCGTAAGTTCCGCTTAGAAAAAATCCTTTCAATCCAAACAACCCGAAGGGATGTCCGAATAACGAGATGGAAATTTCGTGGGATAGTCCACTAAAACCACCTAGCGTGCCCAGAGGCCCTATACCACCAAACATGATTGCAAAGCCGCTTATAAAGAACCCCAGCATACCTAAGGCGTAGACCATCATATTCATTGACATGGTGTGCGCGACATTTTTTGCACGGGTCAACCCTGATTCTACCATAGCAAAACCTGCCTGCATAAACATGACCAGGAATCCTGTTATTAACACCCACATCATATTGATCGCGATTTTGTTGTGACCTGCCTGGTCTCCAATTTCATACAAGGTAGGATGTCCCGGATTTGCTGCCGTCACGTCACTGATTGTTCCTGTCTTATCTCCGGTTGGATCGGGAGTGGTTCCTGCGAACGCAGCATAGCTTGTTCCAAATAATGTCGCTGTCAAGAGCAACGTTATTAATAGATATTTTTTCATTTTCTTGTACTCCTATTT
>JACZJI010000071.1 GCA_014860665.1 Bacteroidales bacterium
AGCCCTGTCGTAAGAATGGTACCAGCCGTCCTTATCGTTAGGGTTTCCCCAGATAACTTTAAATCGTTCGTTGTCCAGCGCCTCTATCTGCAGGTTTTCTGCACCTGTCCGGGTACCTTCACTGAGCTTCAGCCATTCCAATCCTCCTGGTTTTCCGGCTGTCTTATAAGCTTTCAAGTTGGCCGAAAATGCCGAATGAAAAGCAAAACGCCCGTTGGTTACATCGTAAAAGCCGGTGTTGATGATCCATTTGAGACTGCGCATGTATTTCATCACATGGGTAAAATCATCACGGTTTTGCTTTTGCTTTGGAGAAGGCTTTTTCTTTCCGCCTGCAGGGCGTATGCGCATAACGGTTTTCCCGTTGAGTTTGTAAACGATGACGTTGCCGATACGGCCGGTAAAATCACCTAAAATGCTTGCATCTGATCGTGCCATAATAAATCTGATTTAAGTCCGACTCAGGTCCGACCTGGGTCCGGGGTTAAAATTAATCAAAAACAATTAATAATCGAAGTTTATTTGAAGTTTATTCGGTTTTTTCCGATTAAACATCAAATGAACATCGAAGTAACATCGAAGGAACCTGGGTGTTAGGTCGGAGTTGAACAGGCCTTGAGGCTGTCTTAACCCGGTATACCTGGCGAAGATTGTTGAATTGGAAAATAATATAGAATCGGGGATGTAATATTCATCACCTGAAGAGAAGATTATTTAATATTCCTGATGATTGTCTCAAATAGTTAGCAAATAATTTTTCCGGAAAACAGGTTCAATTTGAAAGAGTGTTTTAGTGTTGTTATCATAGACTGAACAGGCATAAGGTGGAAGAACCGAACGCTTAATTATTTTGGTGTAAAAGTCTATGCTAAACGATATTTTTATATATTAGCAGGAGACCCAAAAATGTAACCTTATGAAAGATGAAACTACAAAACAAACCTGGGAAACCCCGGAAATTATAGATCTGGATTTGGATGAGACTAATACTGGGAAACCATTTTCAGTAGTCGAAAGTGGTAGTATTAGCGGCCCCGGGTCATAATAATCATAATACACTTTTCAAGTTTTGGTGATTTATCGAGAGGGTTTGTTGCAATGATCCTGGCCTGATATTCCTAATGGCGTTAGCATTTGCTTGTATCATATTGATTTTTAGCAATTATATAGATTGGTCTTCCTTCTTGAAAAATTGCCGGAGGGAGTATTTCATCTTTCTGACTTTGTGCATTAACAGCAATATTGAAAAAAAGATTCTCATCATTTCAGTGATCTCTTTTTTAGCAAGGACCTTTTTGCTAAAAACTTTCAGGCAATAATACCTGATTTCAGGGAAGTTTTCAAAATCACTGTTCCATTATTATTTATTATAAAAAGATCACCCGTCAACACCCGGTTTGTGTTCTTAGATTAATTGGGTATGTTTGTACCTAATTGCAGAATTAAATTTAAAATCATGAAAGAGGAAGAAAAAAAACAAGCATGGGAAACACCAGGAATTGTTGATTTAGATGTGGAAAGTACAGATGGTGGAGCTGTTCATTACTCTTATGAAGATGCTGCATATTCATAGAGTTGACACTTTCCGGATAATAAAGAGTGTTGTATTTTAAAATAGTTGTTTTCAGAAAAACATAATTTCCACACGCAGACCTGTCTGTAATTAATGTGCTAAAGGTCCGTTGTTTGACTTGGATTTGAAATGAATTTTTCAGGATTTACGAGGCCTGGAGATGAAGTTGATTGTTTTTGAAAAAAAGATTTTGAGTTATTCGCTTGGGATAACTCAAAATCTTATAAACGTGAAAGAAGAAACCTCAAGACAAAGCTGGGAACCCCACAAGTAATAAATCTAAATGTTGAAGATGGAACGACAAATTTAAAAACTCTTCCTGGGAGTGATGGCTCATCCCACTCAAGTTAAATAGAGTGATGAAAATAATGAAATAATTTGTTTTTAGGCTTCGTTAAGAGCGCATTGCCCAAAAAAATGGTTATCGTTTTCGGTACCCACCGCCAAGGCTTAAAATCCTATTTTGATAAAGTAACGACCTCGATAGAGAAAATCCCATTTATGTGAATTTTACAAAATAACTAACAAATAGAGAAGACTGTAATTGTTAACTATGAGTCATACGAAATGCATTTGAATAAATAATTAGCTCACTAACTAAGAAGGGAACCAATAGGTACCATATTCAAAGGTAGTTCCGTGTACACCACTTTTTGTACTGTCCACATCCAAATCAGCAATGTCGGGGGTAATCCATTCTTTTTTTGTTTCCGGTTTATCGTCCATATTTTTTTGGTTTTTAAGAATCTGAGCACTAAAATATATAATAAGTATCAAATTTGCAAATTTGATACTTATTATTATTTCGTTAAGTTACGGGCATTAACTGTCATAACCTGTTTTTTGTCATCTAATCATACGAATTTTTTGCTTTTCCCTAGTGGAATTTTCCAAAACGATTTCCTTTACTGAACCCCAATTTATTCAGCTGATAGGCAGGGTAATAAGCATCCTGGTAATATAACATGGATATTTCCAGGATTTTTTTATCGCAACATGTAACAAGAAATTTATCATCAACCTCTAAAATAGTTCCGGGCAGTTCTGTGCTGTCTTTTACGGGTATATGGGCAATGCGGGCATCCATGATTTTTACTTCCCGGTTATTGAAAAATGTAATAGCTCCTTTGTTCCACGGATTGCAGGCTCTTACCAGATTGCAGATTTCGCCTGCCGTCATCTTCTCCCAGTCAATAGAGACATCCTTAAGAACAGGCCGTTTATGATAAGAAAGAACCGTATCTTTTCGATCAATCTCCAAAAGAGGTGTCCCATCAAGCAATTTCTGCAGAATAGCAAATACGCCCTCTATGCACAATTGGCTGAACAATTGTATTACACTGCTAAAATTATAGTGCGGAAGATTGGGTATCTGTTTTAGCCATACGATCCGTCCTTTGTCAAATTTTTCGTTGACAATGTGTATGGCCAACCCTATTTCTTTTTTGCCCGCCTTCAGTTGCCAGAAAACAGGAATAGGACCCCTGAATGTCGGTAACGGTCCAAAATGAATGTTGAATAGCTGAGTTGGAGCATTTCTTATACGATCCAGTTTGATTAAATAGCTATACCCGATCATAAAACACACATTAAACCGGTGTTCATTAATCCATTCGTAAAGATCCTTTTTCCGGTCTTTTTCTTCCGTAAAAGGAATCCTGAGTTGTTGAACAAAGGTTTTTACTTTTTGGTTGATGAACGTATCAGGGGAAGGGGAATAAAACAGGGATACCTGTGCTCGTTGGGCAGCAAGTATCCCTGCCAACGGGATAAAGTAATCACTGTTAGAGATGATCCCGATTTTCATATACTTTTATTAAAGCCGGTTAAAGCCAAATTGATTTTTATTGATTCAGCCATCATCCTCTGACTTTAACCGGTTTTATCAGTAAGAATTAAGATCTTGGAGGGAAAATACCTTTCATACAAATGATGTAGTTTATTGCTAAAGAGGGCATCACATTGTCATGTGCCTGTCCCCCTCCCTCGGCCGTACTGATGGCGTTTTGATTCATGGCAGATATAGTAATACCTGTAGCCGAACTGGGCAAATATCCCTTTACGGTCCCGGTGGGTGAATACATGGCACTAAGATACGTAGCAGCGGAAGGTGCGTTTGCTGCTGTACCTTCAGCGCTTACTCTTGCTGCATGATTGTGTGCGGGAATTTCCTTAGAAGTAATAGTTACTCCTTCCTGCCCGCCAAACTGTCCTATTGTACGATTTGTGAGACCGGGTCCTGCCCCCTGGGAAATGGGTAAGGTGCCACGTAAATCGGGTAAGGCAAAAGTATTTCGACCATCCCCACCATATATGTTACCGATAACTGAAAAAAGCTCTTGGTTACCAGAGATGGATAAAATAGCGCCGTTACAAATCTGCCAGTTTGCAGGAACTCTCGGTCCCGCAAAGGCTTTTATTTCACCAATATAACTTTCCATGATTTTGCTTTTTTAATAATTTATGGTCTCTGTGGATAAATTCCTGTCAATGAAATACAATAGTTGATCACCTGATAAAGTTGCATATTGTCATGGGGTTGACTACCTCCTGCAATGCTCACCGTCTGAGGGTTCAGGCTAACCTGTTTCGTGCTGGAGTCAGCGTACATATCTACTTCTGCTCCTGTAACAGCTTTTACTACAGGGACAGCCAGCAGGTTGCCGGGAAGTTGGACATCAGTGCCAGTAACCGCTTCTGCCTGTAAGGCGTGCGTGTGTGCCGGCAAATTCTGGGGTATTAAAGTTACGGTTTCAGCCCCACCTGTTTCTCCCTGATTGTATATTGTACCAGTTTGTGGAGACTGGTCAGAGCCAACTACACACCTTCCTCTTAAATCAGGCAAGGCAAAAGTATTTGGATATGTCCCACCGAAGGTATTACCAATGAGCGAAAAAAGTGCCTGGTTATCACTAATGCGTAAAACGGTTCCATCGCATAAGTGCCATCCCGTTGGTGCATAATTAAAACTAAAAGGTCTTATTTCACCAAGATAACTTTCCATAATTATAAATTTTAAGATTAAACAATTTGACTTTTTACTGGGATACAGGATAGATACCATCCCAACAAATACAGTAACGAATAGCCACAAAGGGTGAGCGGTTTTCGTGCGGTATTGCCGCTCCCTGCGCATTTCCCCATGCAGGGGTCAGCGTTGCACTATTCAGATTCACAGAACTGCCGGGTTGCTCACAAAAAGCAGAAGCTGCACGAGGTGTAGTAGTTCCCGTCTGTTCATATACGACATTTGTCAGATAAGACTGATTGTCGGTTCCCGGTGCACTTTCTCGTGAGGCCGGGTCACCTGTGCCGCCATTGAAAGTATGGTTATGTGAAGGGATTTTTGAAGCGTTCAGTCCTACGGTTTCTTCTCCGGCTCGTTCTCCCAACTGGTAAAAGGAGTGTCCGGGTTTTTGTCCAAAACCGATGGCTGCGGCTCCTCTCAAATCCGGTACATTAAAAAGAGGATTCCCGTTACCGCCATAATAGAGTCCGATAACGCTAAACAGTGCACTGAACTCGTTGACTTGTAAAGCCTGTCCGTTGCATTCTACCCATCCATAGGGCACAAAATTGTAAGGAAATGCTCTGATTTCCCCGATAAAATCTGAATCCATAGGGTTTGAATTTTAAAATTAAACAATGAATTAATTATATGGTTTAAAAAATATAACGTCATGCACATTTGGTATTCCCTGGTGCTATATGTTGTGTGAAACTGCCACATTCGCTTTCCCAGTCACGATTTTGAACACATTTCTCTGCAAAGAACATACGACCATTGTTAAAATGGTCTGGTTAAACGCGGTTAGTAAAAACAATATGCTATACTTTGTACGACACAAGGGTATAATTCTTGGAAGCTAAGATAGTTATTTAATTTTTGAATGCCAATTAAATAACTATAAAATTTTTAAAATCAAAAAAATAAAAGTTTTGCAATGCACAGCTGGATAAACAATCGCTGGACAAATTCAGTCAGAAGTATGGTTTATGTTTTGTAGTTCCGGATATTTTTTTCAAATGGAAGATGCAATAAACAAACATAGTGAAAATCAGGAAAATATGGATTTGAAGAATGCAGGACAATCAGGAGGTAAAATGTTTGAAGGCCTTAATGGGTGTAAGATTTCGGTCAATGAATATTGCTGAGTAGTTAATTTTAAGGTGTTAATAGATTCTGTTTTGGAGTTATAGGCCGTTACCGGGCTATGCTAGGATTAGAATTTAAAAATACTAATAAAATTAGAGTCATAATATCTTAAACCTCTTTTCTAAATTCATTTATCTTTGACAGGTGAGATTTTTCGGTTCTTTTTTATTATTTGAGAAACCCTTGTGTGTTTGAATACCTGTGGCGGTTTTTTGTGTAGAATGATGAACCTAAAAACGTGATCCGAAGAAAGAGGAAATGGTCTGTTAATATAGAAAGACTAATCAATGAAAAAATTGATTGTTGTACTGGCCCACCCGCGCACCGGGTCTTCGTTATTAATGCAGACGCTCAGGTTTCTGAACGTTGGGATTTTGGGCAGATTCGAAAGAGAAGACCTTCCACAACAGGCTAACCCCAAAGGATATTACGAGGATAGGGAAATTCTGGGTAAAGGGTTAACCGATTGGGCGATTGAAAGAATAGAACAGGATCATAATGAGATTCTTGCGGTTAAAATTGCGCTTACCGGTATGATGAGGGATGACCGCTCCCATCAGTGGCAATACTTACGTAAAAAGAGGGCAACTATATTAGTAACGATACGTCCACCTTTGGAATCTGCTGTATCCAGGATGGTATTTACTAACCTGCCTGACGAGATAACCCGTTTTAAACTAATTACCACCTTTCTGCGCAACTATCAGCTTCAATATAAGGCATTATCAAAAAAATTGCTGACGGAAGTTACGGAACTTCTCCCAAAGACCTTCACCATAAATTACCACACCGCGCAGCATATTCCCGATAAATATATTCAGAGTATTATTGATAGTGCAGGCCTTACTGTATCAAAATCACAAGTGAAAGATGCCATAAATAACATCGATCCGAAGTTGTACAGATATAATCAGGATTCTTTTGAGAATAATGTTAAAGAATGGCATCGTAAAATCGGGAGCGAATCATACTATAATATTTTGTCAACACAGAAAAATCCATGGCAAATTATCAACGATTCCCCACTTTATGGTACCAGTTGAAAAAGATGTATTATTTTTATAAGGTTCTTAGCATTTACTATTAGAGGAGCTAACTTTTAAATTTAATGAAAACAATACAGCCATTTGATTTCCCCCTTAAAAATGTCATAGTTCAGTTTTCTGACGATGATGAAGAACACCTTCCTTCACCCATTCTTACCAGGCCCCACCTGGAAGTAAATGAAAACGACTTTTTGTTAAAGGTTAAAAATGTCGCAGAATATCGGGTGCAAGATGGTGAAAGAGTGTTTGTGAGACCGCTGAATGGAATTGATAAGGCTTCTGTTCAGCTTTTTTTGGAAGGCTCTGTGCTTGGAGCCATATTACATCAGAGAGGAGTGCTCCCTTTTCACGGGAGCTCTTTTGAGTACAAAGGGAAAGGGGTTATGATATGCGGTAATTCCGGTGCCGGGAAATCATCAATTACAGAAGCTTTTTGCCGGAACGGTGCCCGCTTTGTATCGGATGATATAACCCCTGTTGGCGTCTCAGGCAAGGAAACAAAAATGTTTCCGGTCAAGAGTCGTATCAAACTCTGGGATGATTCACTGAAAATGCTGAAAATAGAAAATGCCGGTTTTGATAAGATCAGACCGGGATTGGATAAATTTTATCTCCCTTCCCGGGAGGTGATTTCAGGGGAACAACGGCTGGATCATATGATTGTGCTTAGGGTCCATAACGAGGAGAAGTTTGAAATGCACGAATTAAGCGGGATGGAGAAATATAATGTGTTGCGAAAGCAGATCTACCGGAGTATTTATTTAAAAGGGATGCCGGAAAAGGAAAAGCTGTACTTCAAACATATGTTTCAGGTGGCCTCCAGTGTTCGGATAACGATAGTTGTGAGACCCCAGATCTGTAATATTTTTGACGCGATGGAACAGATTCAAAAAGCGATTGTGTCATGAAAAACATCGTGTGGCTGGCATCGTATCCCAAGTCAGGCAACACCTGGTTCAGGATGTTCCTGGCCAATTATTTGAAGAATGCCACTGAACCCGTTACACTGGATGAAATTGAATCTACTCCCATAGCAAGCAATGAGCATGATTTTGAAAAGCTTATAGGTTTAAATCCATTTGAGCTTACCCCGGATGAAGTGGATTTATACAGACCCGATATTTACAGAGAACTCTCAAAGGAAGCTGAAGAATCAGGTAAGGTAAATTATAAAAAAGTACATGATGCATATACACAGAACAAAGACGGGGAGCCATTGTTCCCTGAAGATATCAGCAAATGTGCTGTATATTTTGTAAGAAACCCGATGGATGTTTGTGTGTCTTATGCCAACCACAGTGCCACAGAGATAAAAAAGACTTTTGAGAAGTTGTTTGATGAGAAGTCAAGTATGGCAGGCAAAAAAAGAGGGCAGTTGCGGCAGATATTAATGTCGTGGAAAAGTCATGTAAAGAGCTGGAAAGATCAGGTATTGATACCTGTTCATATAACAAGATATGAAGATATGCTGCAAAAACCGGTAGAAACGTTTAGCAGCATTATCCGTTTTTTAGAGTTGGATTACGATCAGGAAAGACTGGAGCGTGCGATACGTAACAGCGATTTCAAGCTGTTACAGCAAATGGAACAGGAAAGTGGGTTCAAGGAAAAAATGCAGAAGTGCGAAAACTTTTTCTGGAAAGGAAAAACAGGGAATTATCGCGATTATCTTTCCAATGAGCAAATCAATCGTATTGTGGAATACAACTATGATGTAATGAAGGAATTCGGGTATATTGATGAAAACGGACAGTTGACTGTGTGAGCAAAATACAAAGGTGAAAGGCTAAAGTTTAAAGTTAAAAGGGTTTGAATGGTTAAAAAGGTTCAAAAGTTCAATGGATTGAAAAGGTAAACAAGTATCTACGCTGAATGTCCCCCTCCGGAGGGGGGTGCGTTGGCAGGCGGGCTGCAGGGGGAGGAGTTGAGGAATTTGATCTGCAAAAACAAAATTTCCCATGTCAGGCGTTTGGAATAGCGCGCCAGAAAAGACCCCAGCCCTAAAGGGTGTGAAATGAGAGACGAATTTAGAAAAGTATTAATTTACAAAACGGTTAACAAGTTCCCCTTTAGGGGTTAGGGGCAGAAACCAGAACAAAACATATAATCAAAATATGGAAAAATACAGTAGAAACCAGCAAATCATCGATGGTGAACTGGACAACAACCAGGTGATGCTGAATATTGAAAAAGGAAAATACTTTGGATTGAATCCGGTTGGAAAAAGAATCTGGGATTTGATTGAACAACCTAAAAGTTTTCCGGAGATCACGGAAACATTGCTGACGGAGTTTGATGTTACAAAAGAGCAATGCGAAGAGGAAGTAAGGGCATTTCTGGATAAGGCTGTACAAAACGAAATTATTGTCAAAAGTGAGTAATCTCAGTAAGTTTCTGAAACTTTCGGGTAAAGAAAAAAGGCTTTTTCTGGAAGCTGTTTTTTTTCTTTTCTTTTCAAAGATGTTTCTTTTTTTGCCGTTCCGTATTTGCGTGAAACGTCTAGAACCAAAAGAGAAAATGGAGGAGCAACCGGAAGCTTTTGAACTGATCGAGATAAGAAAGGCAATCCGCCGCGCCAATAAACTGGCTTTCTGGAAAAATATTTGCCTGGTAAAATCTGTGGCTGCCCGTTTTATGCTTCAACGCAGGAAAATAGATTCGGTTATGTACCTGGGCTTGCAGTTTAAAGACAAAAAAGAACTGATTGCCCATGCCTGGCTGATCGCAGATGACATTCAGATTACACCCAAAGGGAATATAAATTATAAAGAGATTTTTAGTGTATAGGAACATATAATCAGTGCAGTTATGAGCTTTATTTTTGGAATTATTGATCTCAAGGGAAAGCCTGTCAGTAAAGAAGAACTAAAATCTCTTGGAGAGGCAGTGAAGTGGGAGAACTTTAAAGAGAGGACTGAGCTCATTAATAATGTGGCATGGGGTATTACCACCCATCCCGAAAGAAAACCAAAAGCAGGCTTTTTTGAGAACGAGGAGCTGATGGTACTTGCTGATATCAGGATCTACAATGAACCGGAATTAAAGCAGTCATTTGATTATACACTTCCGGAAGAAGCAGTTGCAAAAGCCTTCAGCAAGTGGGGAGAAAAATGTGCCGATTACATTAAAGGCGACTTTGCTGCCATGGTTTACAACAAGAAAAGGAACCAGGCTCATTTATTTCGGGATCACATTGGAGCGAGACCGATGGCTTACTGGTTTTCAGATGACAAACTGATTTTTGCGTCTCATGAATTTGGTTTGGTAAAATCAGGTTTAATCAAAACATCCTTGAACGAAAAGAAGCTGGTTGAGAACCTTTTCCGTTATAAGAATAATTATTCAGAAATTCTGTTTAAAGATGTATGGAAGGTTACCCCCGGGTTTTGTGTCTCTTTTTCAGCCGGAAGGAAAAAAGTAGTTGCCAAATATTGGAAACCTGAAAAGATAAAGAAAAACAAAGCGTTATCTGTTGAAGAAGTTGTTTCCCGGTTGAGAGAATTAATGGTGACAGCCACGGTGAACCGTATGGAGCCGGTAAAAACAGGAGCACATGTTAGTGGAGGAATTGATTCTACAGGGGTGGCGTCTATCGTTGCTGATCATATTCAGGACACAGATCAGTTGATGGGGTACTCCTGGACTCCTGATGAGTACGAAGCTGAGATGGAAGGGATGGAGATCTCTGAAAAAGAGTACATTAATGCTTTCAGTGAAGAAAAGCACGTTAAAATAAGGTATTTAAAATTGGGAGCGGAGCACGAAATAACCAGGGACTCCCTTATCCCGGAATTTGCAGTGCAGCATATTGAACATCCAACCATGAAAAAGGCATCTGAAGATAATATCGAAACAATGTTTAATGGATGGGGAGGGGATGAATTTGTTTCATTGAGTGCCAGGGGAGTGGTGAATCATTTGGTGTTCAATTTTAAATTACGGGCGATCCTGAAATATATAGGCATGCGCGGCATCAAATCCTTTATCTGGCAGTTGCGGACCGATGTCATTCCGTTGCTTATTCCTTTTGGCTTACTTCCTGTTTACAAAGCGCAATATTATCAGCGGTCAGTAATTCGTTTGCTGAAACCAGCCTTTGTTCTGAAACACTGGAGAACAATTTTTTTCAATAGAAGGAAAAATATTTTCGGATATGGGAATCGTACCCGGTTCATGTTAAATTTACTGGAGAATTATCATATGCCGAGCAGAATGGATTCCTGGGCCATTAACGGAGAGCGATATGGCTTTGATTATAAGTATCCCTTGGTTGATAAGGACTTGCTGGAATTTTGGTTCAGCATTCCTGTGGAATACACTTATAAAGATTTTGGTTCCAGGATTTTATACAGGGAAGCCATGAAAGGGATACTGACAGAAAAGATAAGAATCCGGCCGGATAAGGCAGATCCCTTGTTTATGGATTTCATGTTCAAAGAAAGAGCAGGTGAGGAGAACTATCTTGCCAGCCTTTTTTATGGGCTGAAGGATCAGGAACATTTACCTGGTTTTCGTCCAAAGAGTTTTGAAAAGTTAATTCATCGTAAACCTTCAAAGAAAAGGATTGAAAATTTGATGAAAGGAGCCAAAATTGTCTTTTATCTTCATCATGTCAAACTGGTGAAGGAATATTTGTCTTAAATCACCCTTTTACAAAAATCCGGTAAGCATTATTCTTCTCTGATATTTTTTGATTATTTCGGTCAAAGACCGGACGGTTGCGGATAATCTGGTTTTGTTCAAAGGATTTTAGCGGGGTGTACTTTCCTGAAACTGTAGTGTCAGTAAACCTGAAATCTGCATTGTCGATGATCATCAACCCTCCCGGTTTGAGTTTTTCATCAAGGATTTTAATCTCACTTTCAAACTGGTTAAATAAAAAACCATCAGCTACAGCGTTATTTTCATTGGTGCGGTTCTCAGTGCGTTGAAAAACTGCCAGGCAGAAGATGGCATCAAATCCATCTGATGATACAAATTCTTTAGCCAAACGATGCATAAAAGAATAGTTGGGATTCGAAGTTTTCTTTTTTGCCTGACGGATACACCAGGGATTAATATCCACTCCCAGAATATGAGCCTGAGGAATCAGTTGCCCGATTGAAAAAACTTCTTCGCCCGTTGAACAGCCGAAAGAAAGTATTTCAGGATTTGGGACTTCGGACAGGTAATTGGCGCACTCTTTGAAAAGAAGAGGGTATCGGTTCATTGTTGTAAAAGTAGGCCGCTGATGATAATGTTTTCCAAAACGCATCTTGCCCAGAACCAAAGATCTGTATGAACTGTCAAAAAAGAACTTAGCAAATAGCCATGTTTGCTTCAGGGCGTAAAAGATCGAACGTCCAGCCACATATCTGGATTGCCCGAGCTTTTTTATCCTTGTTTTGACAGTCATTATTCTTTAACGCTGATTATTCCCTTACCGTTATCTTTAAATCTCCCAACCAAACTGGCGTTGATTAACCCGGCTTCATGTAAAACACGCAGATATTTATCTGCATCCTGTTCCGGAAGCGCAACCAATAGTCCGCCGGAAGTTTGGGCATCGCAAAGCAACAGCTGTTGGGTACGTGACAGATTTCCGAAATCCACAAAGGGTTTTACAAAATCCAGGTTGTTGTAGGTACCGCCCGGAATCACTCCCGCTGTAGCCAGATTTTGGGCTTCTCTGATCCAGGGAACCTGACTGAAACTGACTTCCACATCACATTGCGAAGCGGCGCTCATTTCTTTTAAATGGCCCAACAGTCCAAATCCGGTAACATCGGTGCATGCATGTACTTCAAATTGTAACATCAGCTCAGATGGGATCTTGTTCAGCGTAGCCATCAGGTCAGAGACTTCTTTTCTCAGCCGGTCATCCACCATGCCTCTTTTAATGGCCGTAGAAAGAATTCCGGTTCCGATGGGTTTGGTCAGAACGAGCACGTCGCCGGGTTGTGCTCCTGTATTTTTTATGACTTTATCGGGATGAATGACACCGCTGACCACCATTCCGTATTTGGGCTCAGGATCTTCGATGGTATGTCCCCCCAGAATGGCAATGCCTGCTTCAGTAGCTTTATCCTGGGCGCCTTTTAAAATCTGCTCCAGTACCGAAAGCGGAAGGGTGTCCTCAGGAAAGGCCGCGATGTTTAGCGCAAAAATTGGTTTGGCTCCCATGGCATAAATGTCGCTCAGCGCGTTGGCTGCTGCTATGGCACCAAAATCATAGGGATCGTCGACGATGGGCGTGAAGAAATCCAGGGTTTGAACCAGTGCCAGATCTTCCGTCAGGCGATAAACAGTAGCATCATCGGAAGTCTCGGTGCCAACCAATACATTCGGGTCAAACAACGGTTTTAATTTTTGTAACACAGATTCCAGATGTTGCGGTTGGATCTTACAGGCACAGCCCAGACCGTGTGTAAAATGCGTCAGCTTAACTTCTCCGACTTTTTGCTGAGATATTTTTTCCTGTCCCGCTTCTTTAGGCATCAGCGCCTTCACGGTATTTATAATTTCTTCAGCTGCGGCCTTTATGTCTTCAGTTGTGGTTCCCCGACCGGTGGAAAACCGGATGGTTCCCATGGCGTAATCCAGCGGAACGTGCATGGCTTCCAAAACGGCAGAAACGTCAATACTCTCAGAGTGACAGGCAGCACCTGCAGAAGCGGCTACATTTTCAAGCCTTGAAATTAAAGTGTTAGCTTCTATTTTAGGAAATGAAATGCTCAGCGTGTTGGGAAGGCGTTTTTCAGGATGCCCGTTTAGCTTGATTCCGGGAAGTGCTTCTCTCAGCAGTTGATGCAATAAGTCTCGGGTTTCTTTGTAATGGGCTGCATTTTCTTCCAGATGTGTGCCGGCAATTTCACAAGCCTTTCCAAGACCCACAATTTCCAGTACATTTTCAGTTCCGGCCCGAAGGTTTTGCTCGTGGTCAGCTCCATGAATTAACTTCTCAAGATGAACGCCATTCCTGATGTACAGCACCCCAATTCCTTTTGGAGCATAAAGTTTATGTCCCGCAATGCTTAGTAAATCCACACCCATCTCTTTCACATTTACAGGGATTTTGCCCATGGACTGTGCTGCATCACTGTGCAGAAAAATACCCTTCGATTTTGCAAGGGTGGAAATTTCAGCAATGGGCTGAATGCTCCCGACTTCGTTGTTGGCATGCATTACGGAAATCAGGATGGTAGTGGGACGAACAGCATTTTTCAGTGCATCAAGGTCGATCATGCCAAATTCATCCACAGGAATATAGCTTACTTCAAATCCGCTTTTCTCCAGATATTTGCATACCTCAATCACAGCCGGATGTTCCACCGAAGAGGTGATGATGTGGTTTCCCTTATGTTTATTGGCTAATGCAATCCCTTTGATTGCGTAATTATTCGACTCTGTTCCGCCACTGGTAAATACAACTTCTGAAGGATCGCAATGAATCAGATCTGCCACTTGCCTGCGGGCATTTTCAACAGCCATTTTTGTTTTTACACCATAGGAGTGCGAACTGGAAGGATTTCCGAAGTATTCTTCCAGGTAAGGTTTCATTGCTTCTGCTACTTCAGGGGCAATGGGTGTGGTTGCATTATAATCAAGATAAACGGGTTTCATAAGGGGCAGTTTTTAAGTTTTCTACAAATTCAATGACTTTCTTTGCGGTTGTATGTGGATTGTCTTCATCTACATTAAGTTCCGATACTCTTTCCGGGTTTCGGTCTTTTCCCGCAAGTTCATAGGCTTTATCATAATACCGAAGTGTCAGTGCTGCTACCTGTTGCAAATCTCCGGATTCTAAAGCCTGCAATGCTGTCTTCAGATTCTGGCCACCCATCCGCTCTTTTATCTTTACCAGTTGCTCAGCAAGGTCTTCTCTACTAAAGCTACCGTATTCTTTAACCAATCGTTTTTCTCTTTCAGTTCCTGGTACATTCACTTTGATAAGGAAAGCTTCCCTCATCTGTAAAAACAAGGTGTCCGGAATACCGCAAAACCCCAGATGTCTGCTTTCGTCTTCAACCCATACCGGTTTTTCAAAGTCAAACTTCCGCCAGGCGTCAGCCAGATTATTTTCAAACTGCTCGTTGGTGGGCTGGGGTTCCTGCCCTAAAATACCAAAGACAGACCCTTTATGATGGGCTATGGATTCAATATCCAGAAACTGTTGTTGCTGTTTTTCAATTTCTTTCAGAATATCTGTCTTGCCGCTGCCCGTATAACCGCCCAATACAATCATCTTTACAGGTCTTGAAAAGGATTCACGGATATGATGCCGGTAAGCTTTGTATCCGCCTTCCAGCGTGTAGGTTTTCATACCGGAGGTTTCGAGCAGCCAGGCCATACTTTCAGAACGCATGCCGCCGCGCCAGCAATGAACCAGAATTTCTTTTTTCGGAGCAATCTTACGGGCTTGTTTTACAAAATCAGCCAGCTTGGGGCCTACAATTTCCAAACCCAACAGCACGGCATTTTCCTTGCCTCCATATTTATAGCGGATTCCAACCTGTGCTCTTTCTTCATCATCAAATAGAGGCATGCTGAAGGCACCCGGAATATGTCCCTGGGCAAATTCTTTGGGAGAACGTACATCAATCAGCGGAAGTGTATCCGCCATGGATAAGAATTCTTCAATATTAAGCCTTTGCGACATCCGTTGTGAAATTGTGACGGGCAAAGTTAATATAACTCAGTTTATGAGAAGTGATATTTTTTTAGAGTTTATAAGTAACCGGAGCTTCCGGCGGGGCGATAAATTTAAAGCCCATGAGTTACTCATGGGCTTTAATGAAATAGACTGTTAAGTCCCGGAACCTTTTAATTGTTGTGATAAATTCGAATCCTAAGGTTTATACAGCTTCAAACCATACAAAACCGTAAGGCTCCAGAATAATGCTTTCTTTTTCTTCGTTGTAAGAAAATCCGTTCGCGTTCAGGATGAATGTGTTGTTGTGAGACAACGGGTGTTTAATTTCTACCTGTCTTCCCGAAAGGTTATTGACGACCAGAATGTTTTCTTCCGGCATAGTGCGGAAATATGCCAGTACCTGATTGGCGTTTTTTCCGGCAAGATTCACTGCATCGATGAATTCAGTATGTCCTCTTCCGAAAGCAGGATGTTCTTTCCGCGTGTTCAGTAATGATTTGATGATTTCATAAACCTGAGTATGGAAATTCTCAGGATCTTTTAAATCTTCCTGAAGCTGCTTCCAGTCTATCCGGCCGCGCACCAGAAAACGGGTGTCGTCTTTACCGGTCAGTTTGATTTGCTCGTTGTAAAACTTTTCGTCGTTCAGTTTACCGAATTCATCGCCGTAGTAAACCACCGGACTTCCTGTGATGGTCAGCATCAAAGAATAGGCAAGACTAATTTTACGAATATCTTTTTGGAAAAGCTCTGCCAGACGGGCAGAAATTCCTTCACCCACTCGGAAATCCCATTTAGGATCGTGGCAGTAATTTTCGTGAATGTATTTCCGGTCTTCTTCCGAAACATAAATCAACTCCAGGCTTAGCTCATCATGGACCCTTAAAAAAGTCATCCACTGGGCGCTGTCCGGTAATGCCGGAGTAACTTGTGTGCTCAAAGTCTTGCGGATGGGAAGGTTGTCTTCCATGGCAATGGCTTTGTACATCATGGGCATTAACGGGAAATGATATGCAGCATGGCATTCGTCGCCGTCACCCAGATATTTCACAACATTCACCGGTTGCTGGCAGGCTTCTGCAAGCAGGAACGAACCCGGATTGATGTGGTCGAGTAATGCTCTGAAGAATTTTACAATGGTATGGGTTTTGGGCCTGTTTTCGCAATCTGTTCCTTCTTCTTTCCAGAGATAGGGGATGGCATCAGCACGGAAACCATCCACGCCAAGGCTTTGCCAGTAGAGCAGATTTCTTGACATTTCCAGCAGCACCTGCGGATTTTTGTAATTCAAATCCGGCTGGAAACTGAAAAAGCGATGGAGATAATAAACATCTCCCAGCGGCTCCCAGTTACTGTTTTCGATGCCTTTAAAAAGCAGACGTGCATCACTGTACATGGTGTTATCTTTGCTCCAGATGTAATAATCCCGGTAAGGATTGTCGGGTGACTTCTGGGCTTCCAGAAACCATGGATGCTGGTCGGAAGTGTGGTTCATGGCGATGTCGAAAATGATCCTTATGCCTCTTTGATGGGCTTCCTGCAGGAATTTACCGAAAAGATTTTCCTGTTCTTCTTTGGCAAAATTCTCCGGTAAGCCGAGCAGATCCGCACGGATACGATCGTAGTTGCGGATATCAAAACCGGCGTCTCGCATGGGGGAATCGAGCATCGGCAGAAGCCACAAACAATTTACACCGAGGTCTTCCAGATAATCCAGTTTATCCAGTAGCCCTGAAAAATCTTTATTGAACAAATCGACATACAAAGAGTAAACGATTGCGTCCTTGTACCAATCTGTTTGTGAATCTGAAGCAGAAACTCTGTACTTTTCCGCTTCCTCTAGAAAATCTTCAAGAATTTTAAAACCTGTGGCGGGATAAAGTTCTTTCCAGTAATTTTGAAGGAGAGAAATATTATTCATAAATTAAAGTTGAATCTCATAACTGCACAAAGGTACTGAAATGCTCTCACAGATTACGGATTCCTGAAGCCGCGAAAAACACTAAGCCAGGAATATACTGCAAAAAGAAGAATCTTTACCGATATCAAACGTTTGCGATGGGAGGATAAAGTTCTTTGGATTTATATATCTCCTGATTTATGCAGGGGGGTTAGTGTATGAGCTATACAGACCTGATATTTTGCTATTTTTGATACCCGTACTTAGAAAATATTTTGGAAAAACAATTGATTCCGGGATATACTTAAGTCATTCTATTGAATGAAATATGAATTGTTCCAAAAAACGAAATCGTTAACCTCAAAATTTTAAAATAATGAAGATATTTACCAAGTCAGCATTAGTAGCTTTGCTGGTCGTATTTTGCAGTTTTAGCGTACAAGCGCAAAAAATTTCGCTTCAGAGGGTCGATCCTCCTTCCTGGTGGGTGGGTATGCATGACCCGCATCTGCAACTGTTGGTCTTCGGCCACGAAATTTCCAAAACCCAGCCTGTAATTAATTACCCCGGTGTGGTGCTGGAAAGTGTAACGCATGTAGAAAGCCCGGATTACTTATTCCTGAATCTGATCATCAAAAAAGATGCTCAGCCCGGAACTATGGAAATCCATTTTAAGGAAGGTAAAAAGGACAAAGCAGTTTACGCTTATGCTTTGAATAAAAGAAACCTTAATCCGAAGCTCCACGATGGTTTTAATAATTCGGATGTAATTTATCTGCTGATGCCCGATCGTTTTTCCAACGGAGATCCTTCCAACGACAATATGCCCGGTATGCTGGAACAGGCAAACAGGAAAGATCCAAATGGAAGGCATGGTGGAGATATCCAGGGGATTATCAACCATTTGCAATACATTAAGGATCTTGGAGCCACAACAATCTGGCCTACTCCTCTAATGGAAGACAATATGCCTCGGACGTCCTATCATGGCTATGCTATTACCGATTATTATAAAGTCGACCCCCGTTATGGTACCAATCAGCTTTATAAAAAAATGGTCGAGGATGCTCATAAAATGGGACTGAAGGTAATTCAGGACATGGTTGTTAATCACTGCGGCACTGACTATTTCTGGAAAAATGATTTGCCCACCCATGACTGGTATAATCAATGGCCGAAATTTACCCGCTCTAATTTTCATGGTAGCGTTGTTTCTGATCCACACGCATCAAAGTCTGATTATAAACAAATGGTGGGCGGCTGGTTCGATACCAGTATGGCTGACCTGAATCAGAACAATCCTTTGGTAGCAAATTATTTGATCCAGAACAGTATTTGGTGGGTTGAGTATGCCGGATTAGACGGAATTCGTCAGGATACTTATCCATACTCGTATAAAAAATTCTTAGCTCATTGGATGGAGCGTCTTTTAGAAGAATATCCCCATATTAAAGTGGTGGGCGAAACATGGTTCGACCAACCCGCAACTGTGGCCTACTGGCAGCAAAACAAGAGAAATTACGACGGTTATCAGTCGCATCTGACCAATGCCATGGACTTCCCGCTTTGCTTTGCCATGCGTCAGGCTTTCAATGAGCCCAATGGCTGGACTACCGGACTGGCCAGGTTGTACGATGTGCTGGCACAGGACTTCGTTTATAGTCACCCGGATCATTTACTCGTTTTTGCCGATAACCACGACATGACCAGACTGTTCACCGACTTAAAAGGAAACCTGAACAGCTGGAAAATGACCATGGCATTCCTGCTTACGACTCGTGGTATTCCTGAGATTTATTACGGTGATGAAATTCTGATGAAAGGTGACAAAGCAGATGGAGACGGTGTGACCCGTAAAGATTTTCCCGGTGGCTGGGCAGGCGATTCTCTGAACGCTTTCACCCCGCAGGGCAGAACAGTAGAACAAAACGATGCCTTTAATTTCCTGAGAACGATTTTGAACTGGAGAAAAACAAATAAAGCAGTTCAGTTCGGAAAACTCACTCAATATATTGTTGAAGACGGCGTTTACGTTTATTTCCGCGCTTACAAGGGACAAAAAGTAATGGTGATGATCAACAACAATAAGGAGGCTAAAACCGTTGATATGTCCAGGTTTGCTGATGATTTGAAGGGCTTTACCAAAGGGAAATCAGTGACGACTTCTGAGGTCATCAACCAATTAAACAGCATTACAATTCCTGCGTATTCACCTTTGATTGTTGAGCTGGAGAAGTAAATCTTTTGAAATTTTAAGCGGGCTAATGGCCCGCTTACTTTATTTTTTACGGTACTGCTAACCGAAAAAGCAGGTTAAATACCTTTTGTATTATGGAAAAAAACAGGCGCGTTTATCTTACATTTTCTTTAGTGTTGATTTTTAGCCTCCTTTCTGGGATGGGTTTTGCCCAACAAACCGGAATTAAACCTCTTGAAAAAAATCCTGCCGGATATAGTTTCAACGACAGACAAATGTTGTCTTACACTTTCGCAAAAGGGGTCTTAAATATAGAAACCAACTACGGGCTGGTTCAGAGTTTTTTCTATGAACCAAAAGTGGCAAGAATCAAAGATTTTCCAACGTCAACAGCCACTGCCGATTCTTGTGTGGCGGTAATTCTGAATACAAAGGATACAAAGGTTAGTGTGGACGACCAACCGGACTTTTTAAGGTTTCAGTCCGACAGCCTGCAAATCATCTTTCATAAAAATCCATTTTACGCAAGTTATGTCTATCATGGCGATACGCTTTTAAAGGAAGACAAAGGCTACTTTGAAAGAGGCAATGAAAAGGGGTTACAGTTTAAAATAGGTAAGAACGAGCACTATTACGGTCTTGGAGAGCGGGCTGTCACTGCATTGAAGGGCCATTATTTTCAGCTTTTTAATCAGGCACATTATGGTTATGGAATGGGTCAGGAGAACCTGAATTTTTCAGTTCCGGTATTACTTTCCTCACGCAGGTATCTGTTGCTGTACGACAATCCTGAAAAGGGATTTGCCGATGTGGGACATTCTGATAAAAACATTCTTGAATTCGGTGCCAATGGCGGCCTGATGAAATATGTCTTTATTGCCGGATATAATTATCCCGACATTTATCATTCCTATGGAAGGCTTACCGGAACGCAGCCTTTACCTCCTCGATGGGCGTTGGGAAACCTGCAATCCCGGATGGCATATCAGAATCAAAATGAAGCTGATTCTATTTTCCAGGCCATGCAGACAAAGGACTTTCCCATGGATGCCATGATTTTCGACTTTTACTGGTTTGGAAACGACATAAAAGGATATCTCGGAGAATTGCACTGGTATAAACCACGTTGGCCTGATCCGAAACAGATGATTGCCAACTTCAGGAAAAAAGGAGTCAAGACAATTCTGGTAACGGAACCTTATATTATTGATACCCTCAAACATTATCAGATCGGTAAAAAACTGGGTATCTTCTCAACCGACAGCCTGGGAAAGACATTTGTCAATACCCGTTTTTATTTTGGCCTCGCCAGTCTGATTGATATTTTCAAACCTGTGGCCAGAAACTGGTTCTGGGATCAATATAACAAGCAGATCAAGATTGGTGTTGCCGGATGGTGGGGCGATTTGGGAGAACCTGAAACCATTTCCGAGCACCAGTATTTTGTGAGCGGCAAAGCTGATCAGGTGCGGAATCTATATGCATTTTACTGGGAGAAGCTGCTTTTTGACAGATACAGGAAAAACTATCCCGAAACAAGGCTTTTTGATCTGAACCGTGCAGGTTATGCAGGTTCACAGCGCTTTTCGGTCTTTCCGTGGTCGGGCGATATTTCCCGCAGCTGGAGCGGATTACAGGCACAGCTTCCTGTAATGGAAAATATGAGTATGAGCGGGATGCCTTTCATTCATGCCGATGCAGGCGGTTTTGCTATGGGCGTCAAGGATAATGAACTCTACACGCGGTGGCTGCAGTTTGCCTGTTTTACCCCGGTATTGAGACCTCACGGTTCGGGTATTCCTTCCGAACCCATATTTTTTAGTGATACAACACAACAGATTGTGCGCGATTTCATGAAACTGCGTTACCGTCTGCTGCCTTACATTTATACGGTTGCCTGGCGTACCGATGTGGAAGGAACGCCGATTATCAGGCCGCTGTTCTTCGAATATCCCAACGATAGTACCGCTTATTCTGTTATCGATGAATACTTTTTCGGACCAGATTTTCTTGTGGCACCCGTCCTGCATCCCGGAGTTAAAAGCCTGAAGGTTTACCTGCCGAAAGGGTTGTGGTACAGCTGGTGGAATCATCAGAAATTTGAAGGCGGAAAATGGATTACCGTTCCCGTGAATCTGGAAACCATCCCTATTTTTGTGAAGGCCGGTGCTTTTATCCCGATGGTAAAAGCGGTAAATTCCACCGATTACTATTCGTCAAAAGATTTGACCGTTCTTTATTTCCCTTCCGGGAAAAGCTCCGAAGGTGTTATGTATGAAGACGACGGAAAGACTTTTGACGCGTATAAAGTGGGAAATTTCCAGTTGCTGAAATTCAGTACGGAAGATGGTAAGAAATTCACCTTTTCCGTTTCCGGGAAAGGGTATAAAGGTGAGCCATCTATAAGAAAAGTAACGTTCACTATCATAGGTCAAAAGCCCGTCCATTTCAATTTAAAAAGCGGACAGACGAAAGTGGTAGACATGAAATAGATAAATTGTTTTTCTTTAGCCTTAAAACCCGGGTTTTCTGAAATCCGGGTTTTTTTATGGATACTATCTTATCTGAATAAGGGTTTACGGCCGCTGATATCAAAATTCTCCCGCGCCATAGCCCGGACCTCCGCAGAATTGCCTGGACTGGTTGCAGAATAGCCTGGACCTCCGCTGAACCGGCCAGACTGGTTCCGGAACAGCCCGGACCTCCGCAGAACTGCCTGGACTGCCTGCACAATAGCCTGGACTTCCGCGGAACAGCCTGGACTGGTTGCGCAATAGCCCGGAGCGCCGCGCAACAGGCGGGAGCAACAAAACAATTGCCGGGAGCATTGCGGAATGGACGGGAGCGCTGAGATAATAACGGGGAGTAATTTCCAACCCCGCCGGAGGTAAGATTTAAAAGAATCTGCAGATGTTTTCTGTATCATCAGGATATTCTGGCACAAAAACCGGGAATTACTGAATGCCATCCGTCAAATTTTTCATAGAAAAACATAGGAAAATGAGTCAAATGGGAAAGAAGTTTACTGTTTCTTTAGATCTTTCGCAAAGGTTTGAATTATACCGAACCTCCCATTTCTGAGGTCAATGGTACCTGGCATCGAGGAATTAAAATTTCCTTAAGGTAGAAGCAAAAAGAATTTTTCTACTTTTACCCCAACAAATAATCAAAGTTTGAAAAACGTTATGCAAATAGGGACCAGTTTCACCACCACCCACCGAGGGCGCATGGAGGGGACTACCACTATTTGCCGTTTTACCTCCTTTACATCAACCCCCTCGGGGGTATAAATTATTTAGTCCGCTACGGGCGGACACATTTCCACGGCATTTATTTAAAAAATTAAAAGGAGAACCACTCCCGGGACTGGTTTTTCTGTTTATCAAAATTTTTAATAATGAAAGTTTTAAAATTTGGAGGAAGTTCTGTTGCCAGCGCAGAAAACATCTTAAAAGTTATAGAAATCGTAAAAAAGTATAGGGAGGAAGACCAGTTAATTCTGGTGGCATCTGCCATGGGCGGTATTACGAACCTGCTGGAAAAATGCGGAGAGCAATCGCGAAAGGGAGATCAGAATTATCAGATAACGCTGAATGAAATCAGTGAAAGGCATTTTCGGGCCGTTAGTGAGATTTTCCCCCTGAAAGAGCAAAGTTCTATTATTGGAGAAATAAAAATCCTTCTCAATGAGCTGGATGATTTGTGCAACGGGATTTTTCTGCTGCATGAGATCTTTCCCAAAACCCGCGACTATCTTTTGGGATTTGGAGAAAGGCTTTCAGCGATCATCATAGCAGCCGCACTCAATCATCATAAAATTAAAACAACACTTCTGGATGCCCGCGATTTGATTATTACCGACGAGTCTTACGGACAGGCTCAGGTTCTTTTTGAACGTACGGAAAAACAAATCTCCCAAAAGGTAAAGGAAATCGGCAGTAATATCTTCGTGCCCGGTTTCATCGCCAGATCATCAGAAGGTAATGATACCACTTTGGGACGTGGTGGTTCCGATTATACAGCCGCTATTTTAGCTGCCGCTGTAAAAGCTTCGGAGCTGGAAATCTGGACCGATGTGGATGGCGTGATGACCGCTGACCCCAATCTGGTGGAAACTGCCATGCCGCTTGAAAAGATGTCCTACGAAGAAGTAATGGAACTTTCGCATTTTGGTGCACGTGTTATTTTCCCGCCCACTTTACAACCTGTGATGCGGAAAAACATCCCTCTTTGGATTAAAAATACGTTCCGGCCGGATGTTCCTGGAACCCTCATCTGCAGGGAAGGAAAGCCAAACGGCCACGCCATTAAAGGATTGTCGCATGTCGATAAGATTGTCCTGCTCACGCTGAAAGGTGCCGGCATGGTCGGCGTAACAGGCATTGCTGCCCGGTTCTTCTCAACCTTGTCTAAAGAGAAAGTGAATGTGATTTTCATTACCCAGGCTTCTTCAGAGCATTCCATCACCGTTGCCATTAGCGATACAGATGTAAAACGGGCAAAGAATGTCGTGGAAAAGGAATTTGAAAACGAAATGGCACTGGCTAAAATCGATCCTCTTTTGGTCGAAGATAATCTTTCTGTGATCGCCCTGGTGGGCGATAAAATGAAATCGTCTGTGGGATTGAGCGGCAAAGCTTTTAATGCGTTGGGAAAAAACGGAATTAATATTCGTGCCATCGCACAGGGTTCCACGGAAAGGAATATCTCACTGGTGGTTTCGGACCAGGATGTCACCAAAGCTTTGAATGTATTGCATGAGACCTTCTTTCTTTCAAAATACAAGAAAGTACATCTTTTCATGGTGGGAGTTGGAAACGTGGGAAGTGCTTTGCTGGAGCAGATTCACGAACAATACGAATATCTCAGAAATGAATACGCTCTGGAGATTAAAATTGTGGGATTGGCCAACAGTCGCAAAATGCTCCTTGATGGCAAATCCATCGACCTGAATCACTGGAAAAGCGATTTACTGGAAAAAGGGGAGGTGATGTCGCGACAGGCATTTCTCCAGAAAATGAAAGAGATGAACCTTCGTAACTCTGTTTTTGTGGATAATACCGCCAGTGCTTCCATCGCCGGGTTGTATGAAAATGTTTTGCAGCAGAGTATTTCGGTGGTGGCTTCCAATAAAATTGCGGCTTCCTCTCAGTATGAAAACTACCGAAATCTGAACAATCTGGCAAAAGCCCTGAATGTGAAATATCTTTATGAAACCAATGTAGGGGCCGGTTTGCCGGTGCTGAAAACCCTTCAGGGGATGATGAAAAGTGGGGACAAAATCTTCAGAATTCAGGCGGTCCTATCTGGTAGTCTGAACTTCATTTTCAACAATTTTGTGGAAGGAACTTCTTTTTCTAAAATAGTGCAGCTTGCCATTAAGGAAGGTTACACCGAACCCGACCCGCGCATCGATCTGAGTGGTCAGGATGTGATGCGGAAGATTCTTATTCTGGGTCGCGAATGCGGTATTCCGCTGGAGTTTGAAGAAATCGGAAATGAATCATTCATGCCCGAATCTCTTATGAAAATGAAAACTGTAAAGGAATTTCTTGAAACCTTACCGGAATATGACGACTATTTTGACGGAATCAGAAAGAACGCAGAGAATCAAAATACCAAACTGCGTTACGTGGCTGAGCTGGACAACGGAAAAGCAAAGGTGGGTCTGCGAAACGTGGATGCTTCCCAACCCTATTATCAGCTGGATGGCAAAGACAATATTGTCCTGATCTATTCGAAAAGATACAACGAACAACCACTGGTTGTTAAAGGTGCCGGTGCCGGTGCATCTGTGACGGCTTCCGGAGTTTTTGCAGATATTATTTCCGTTGTAAATCAATAAAAAACGTAATTTTCATCATTAAATTAAAACTCATGGATGAAGTAAAGATTTTTTCCCCGGCCACAGTTGCCAATGTTTCCTGTGCTTTCGATATTCTGGGCTTTGCGCTGGAAGAGGTTGGGGACGAAATGATTTTTCAGAAAATTCCTCAAAAGGGAGTAGTCATCGAAATGGCAGGAAACAGTGATTTATCAACGGTTCCTGAGGAGAATGTTGCAGGGGTCGTTGCACTGGCCATGTTGAAAAAGGTGCAGCCTTCTTTTGGCGTAAAAATGATAATCAAAAAAGGAATAAAACCCGGCAGCGGTATTGGTTCCAGTGCTGCCAGTGCATCGGGTGCGGCTTTTGGGGTGAACAAGATTTTAGGGGATGTTTTTTCAATGAAGGAACTGGTGGAGTTTTCGATGTTAGGCGAAGCACTGGCTTCGGGTGTCCGGCATGCCGATAATACGGCTCCGGCTCTTTACGGCGGTTTCACTCTGGTCAGAAGCGTCGACCCGTTGGATGTTGTTACCATTCCCTCTCCGAAGAATTTGTTCGTAAGCATTCTGCACCCTCAGATAGAAGTGAAGACCCTATATGCCAGAAAGATTTTAAAGAAATCGGTTTTGCTGAAGGATGCAGTGAAACAGTGGGGCAATATTGCAGGGCTTATCAGTGGCTTGTTTAAAGAAGATTACGCTTTGATCGGGCGCTCGCTGCAGGATATTATTGTGGAACCCATCCGTTCCATCCTCATACCTCTTTTTCCTGAAGTTAAAAAGGCAGCCGTTGAAGCAGGCGCGTTGGGAAGCGGAATTTCCGGTTCCGGCCCGTCCATGTTTGCATTGTCCGAAGGAAAAGAAACCGCAGTTAGAGTTGCTGAAGCTATGAAGCAGGTTTATGCTGAAAGCGGCATCGACTATGAAATACATGTGTCGGGAATTAATGCGGAGGGAGTGAAGGTGATTTAAATATTTTGAGAACAGAGAAAACATATATCATCCATGAAATTCTACAGCACCAACCATAAATCAGAACCCGTTACCTTCAGGGAAGCCGTCATACAGGGGCTGGCAGATGACAAAGGTCTTTTTTATCCGGAAAGTATTCCTGAGCTTTCTGCTTCTTTTTTTGAAAAGCTTCCAAAACTCTCCCTTGGTGAAATAGCTTTTGAGTTTTTAAAACCTTATGTGGGAAAAGAACTCTCTGATGGTGACTTAAAATCCCTGTTGGATGAAGCTTTGAATTTTGATATTCCACTGGTAGAACTCGAAAAAGATGAGTATGCTCTGGAGCTTTTTCATGGCCCGACCATGGCTTTTAAGGATGTGGGAGCACGAACGATGGCCCGGTTTTTATCGAATTTCACCAGTCGGGAGAAGGTTACCATCCTTGTGGCAACCTCAGGAGATACCGGCAGTGCGGTTGCCCAGGGGTTTTACAATGTGGAAGGCATTGATGTCGTGGTTTTATATCCAAAGAACCAGGTGAGCAATATTCAGGAAAAGCAGTTTACTACGCTAGGAGGGAATATCACTGCGCTGGAGGTAAACGGAACCTTTGATGATTGTCAGCGTATGGTGAAGGCTGCTTTTGTAGATAGTGAGTTAAAGCAAAAAATACAATTGTCTTCAGCCAATTCAATTAACATTGCCAGGCTTTTACCACAGGCAGTCTATTATTTTTATGCATACGGGCAGCTGAAAAACCATTATAAACCTTTGGTGATTTCTGTTCCCAGTGGAAATTACGGGAATCTGACAGCAGGACTGATAGCCAAAAAATCCGGGCTGCCGGTTGACCGTTTCATAGCTGCTGCAAATCGTAATGATGTAGTACCTGAATATTTCTCAACAGGCATTTTCCGTCCGCGCCCTTCCATTGCAACCATTTCCAATGCTATGGACGTAGGCGATCCAAGCAATTTTGCAAGAATGCTTGAGATGTACAGTGGTTCACTTATGGATATGAGAGGGGCTATTTCTGCTTATAGTTTTACTGATCAGGAAACTACTCTGGAGATGAAGTACATTTACCGCAAGTTTGGATATATCCTTGATCCTCATGGGGCAGTGGCACATCTTGGACTTTCGGCTTATATGAAAAACCATGATGTTTCAGGTGTTTTTCTTGAGACGGCCCATCCTGCAAAGTTCAAGGAAACAGTAGAGCAGAATTTACCTGTGAAAGTGGAAATACCAGAGCAACTAAAAACCAGCCTCGAAAAGAAGAAATTATCGATAGAAATTTCTGACAGTTCTGAGGATTTGAAGCAATTCCTATTAAATCGCCAGGGAAATTGTTTCGCGACTTGAAAATATAATTTGCTGACTAAATTGAGAGCGTATTTTGGACTTAGTGTAATCCTTCAAACGATTGCATTAAACAAATTCTATGTGTCGGGAAATATGGATGTTAATTAAATGTAATTTGTTTATCATCAACCAAATTTGACCTGTTTTATCAGTAAATTTGCATTGAAGGCAATCGATATAGTTTTTTGTAAAGGTGCATCAAAAAATCCATAATTTCTTCTTGATTTTACCTTCGGAAATGATTATATTTGAAACAACTATTAAGGACTAAACATTAGAGGATGATTAAAAAATTTACACTTTTTATTTTGTTCGGATTGGCAGGGTTTGCGTTACGCGCTCAGGTTGTCACATGTACACCGGCGTTTCCCACAGCAAATGATTCTGTCACAATAGTATTCCATGCTGATCAGGGAGATAAAGGATTAATAAATTATTCCGGGACGGATGTTTATGCCCATACAGGTGTAATAACCAATAAAAGTACCTCAACCAGCGATTGGCGATATGTTAAAGCAGCTTGGGATGTGAATATTGCTGCATGTAAATTGACAAAAGTAGGGACTAATTTGTGGCAACTGAAAATCGGGCCTTCTATTCGAGCTTTTTATGGGGTTCCGTCAGGCGAAACAATTGATAGCCTGGCATTTGTTTTTCGAAATTCAACAGGTCAAGTCACAGGAAGAGATGTAGGGGGGAAAGATATTTTTTATGCTGTTTATCAAGGTTCCCAGCTTAACGTAAAAATCAATACGCCTACCTTTACCAGTCCTGATATTGTAAAGTTGAATGATACGGTGCACATTTCATGGAACAGTACCAGTGCCGATTCTACATTCCTGATGATAGACAACAAAACCATTGTTGCCGATACGGGGAGTAGTTTTTCAAAAACTATTACTGCGACTTCTTACGGGAGGCACATGATAATGGTACGGGCAGACAGTGCAAATAAATCTGTTTATGATTCTGCTTACTATTATGTTCTGGGTCCCAATAAAGTAGAAGCCTTGCCATCCGGAATCAGAGACGGAATTAATTATATTAACGATACAACAGTAACACTTTGTCTTTATGCCCCATATAAGAATCATGTGTTTGTACTGGGTGATTTCAATAATTGGGAAGTGGACAGTGCTTATCAGATGAGAGAAACGCCTGATAACGATCGTTACTGGCTGACAATAACACATCTGACACCCAAGAAACAATATGTTTTTCAGTATGATATTGATGATTCAATCAGGGTTGGCGATCCTTATGCCGATCAGGTAAGCGATCCGTGGAATGACCAGTATATTACCAGTGCCACTTATCCGAATCTGATCACCTATCCACAGGGAAAAACATCAGGTATCGCTACGGTGCTGCAGACAGATCAGACCCCTTATCAGTGGAAAACGACCAGTTTTACACCTCCTAAGGAACAAAATCTGGTTATTTATGAACTTTGGATCAGTGACTTCATCAGCGGCCATACCTTTAACGATGTCATCGATACGTTGGGCTATCTGAAACGTCTTGGTATTAATGCTATTGAACTGATGCCGGTAAGTGAGTTTGAAGGAAATATCAGTTGGGGATATAATCCAAACTACTATTTTGCTGTCGATAAATACTATGGCCCAAAGAACACCTATAAGGCGCTCATAGATTCCTGTCATGCCAGGGGTATGGCTGTAATTATGGATGTTGTATTAAATCATCAGTACAATACAAGCCCCTTTGCCATGATGTATTGGAACGCGGCCAACAACAGGCCTGCCGCAAATAATCCGTGGTTTAATCAAACTTCTCCCAATACGTCTTTTAGTTATGGGAATGACTTTAATTATGACAGTCCCCAGACCGTGAAACTAATGGACAGTGTTTGTAATTACTGGTTAACGGAGTACAAGGTCGACGGCTTTCGTTTTGATTTTGCCAAAGGATTTACGAACACACCCGGTGACGGATATGCTTACGACACTTCCAGGATAAGGCATCTGGAGCATATGTATGATCATATCCATGAGTTTCATCCCAAAGCCTATGATATTTTGGAACTCTTTACTGCTCCTGCCGAAGAACAGGTGCTGACAAGTTACGGGAACATATCAGTGTGGGGAAATGAGAATTCTCAATATGCTCAAAGTACCATGGGATATGTAAGCAATCCTTCTTCTGATTTCTCTGGAGTATCATACAAACAAAACGGATTTACTAATCCCGCGGGTTTGGTGGGTTATATGGAAAGTCATGATGAGGAACGCCTGATGTATAAAAATGAAACCTACGGGAATTCGTCAGGTACTTATAATGTGAAAGATATTCCAACGGCTCTGAAACGTATGGAAGAGGCAGGAGCATTCTTCTTCACAGTCCCGGGGCCTAAGATGATCTGGATGTTTGGAGAACTGGGCTATGATTATTCAATCAATACCTGTTCAAACGGTACAATTGATGCCACTGGTGGCTGTCGTTTGGATTTGAAGCCCATCAGATGGGATTATTATAATGATCCAAACAGAAAGCATCTCTATGGTGTTTGGTCGGCTTTAATTCATTTAAAAGAAACCCAGCCCGTATTCCAGACTTCCAACTTCACAATGAGAGTGGGGGCTACCAGCCTGCTGAAAAGTATACAATTGAGTGATACTTCCATGGATGTGGATATTATTGGCAATTTTGATGTGGTTTCCGGAGATATTGATCCTTATTTCCAGAAAACAGGAAAATGGTATGATTATTTCTCAGGAGATTCTATCAATGTATCAAATGTGGAAGCAACCATTACACTGCAACCAGGAGAATATCATATTTATACGACCAAACGTCTGACCCCTCCGGATTTCATTCTGGGAACACAGGAGCATTCCATTGGAAATGATTTATCAGAGTTCCAGGTTTATCCAAATCCTGCCTCCAGTAACATCCAGTTAAAGGTAAATATGCAGGCTGCGACAAGCGGTGTTGTCTCTTTATATGATTTGACAGGGAGAATGATTAAAACCTTCTATAACGGAAGATTTAATCAGGGGGTGAATACTTTGGATTTTAATGTCAATGGAATAGGCCAGGGTCTTTATTTCGTCGTTATAAATACAGAAAATAACCGGCAGGTGAAAAAGCTGATGATTCAATAGTTGTGAGAAATTTTAATTTTGATCCGGAAATCGAAAGGTTTCCGGATTTTTTTTGTCTGGTTGGTTGTTGGTTGAAAAATGAAACCTGTATAAAAACAAAAAACCCTGAAGGATTCAGGGCTTTTTGAATGGACAATTACAGCTTATCTCTCTACAAACCGTTAAAGAAATTGATCGTTGGCTTGCGAGCGACCGAATTCTAAAAGTTTCCCTTAAGAATTCAAATCAAAGATCGGTATAAAAAACTCAAATTAGACGCTTTTCCTTTCCCAATCGGCAATTATACCGGTTACCCTGTCTTGACTACTCCTTTAGTACCTATTTAAAACGTTTGCAATTCTATATTTATCGATCTGAGATTCACGTGTTTTGACCCTATAAAACAACAATTCCTGCTCAAATTAGCAGGAATGTTTATGTTTTTAAGAAAAGAAATTGGATTGTTCTTCCTGAGCGGTCTCCTGTTCAGGTCTAGCTGGTTCCTCTTTCGATAAACTGGGTCTTAATAACGACATGTTCCGGTTCGTAGTCATATACGTCTTCCTGAATACGTCTTAGCAGAATTCTTGTAGCAGTTTTACCCATGGAAAATCCAAATTGATCTACAGTAGATAATTCAGGATCGCAAATAGAAGCGCTCAAACTGTTTTCAAAACCGACTATTTTCAAATCCTCGGGGATCTCTATCTTGAGCTGACGGGCCACTTTCATGGCTCCTAATGCTGTCATATCATTAACCGTAAATATACCATCAGGGCGATCTTTTTTCTTGAGTACGCTTCTGGATATTTTTATAGAATCATCATATGTGTCGCAAGGATAAACCAGGTCATTGGTAAAGGGTAAACCATATTTTTCAAGGGCATCTCTGTATCCTTTCATACGGTTTTGCCCAATGAGCAAATGCTGAGGTGCAGAATAGATTGCCACACGCTTACATCCGTGTTCAATGAGGTGGCATACAGCCTGATAAGCACCCGTGTAATCATCAACAGACACTGTGTCGGCATGCATCCCTTTTACAATGCGATCGTAAAAAACCAGCGGAATTTCGTTTTCGATGATCTGTTGAAAATGTGCGAAGTCCCGGGTTTCTTTTGAAAAAGATGCTAAAATTCCGTCAACCCTGTTAGAGAGTAATGTCTGTGTGTTCAGTACTTCGCGCAGGTAAGACTCGTTAGACTGGAAAACCATCACATTGTAATTGTTTTCGTAAGCAACTTCTTCAATACCATTAATAATGGTTGAAAAGAAGTAATGTTGCGTCTCCGGAATCAGTAGTCCAATAGTATTGGTCTTGCTGTTTTTTAGGTTTAAAGCTATCAGATTTGGCTTGTAACCCAATAATTTAGCTAACTGTTTTACTGCCTCCCGGGTCTTGAGACTGATATCGGGATGATCTTTAAGCGCTCTCGAAACTGTGGACACTGAAAGTCCCAGTTTTTCAGCAATGTCTTTTATGGTAACTTGTTTTTTCATAGCATCTTTAGACAACGAAAGTACTGCAAATTTTCTAAATGCAAACAAACAGGTTTTACATTTTTGTGAAATTTTGCAAAAGATCCATCGCTATCTTTCCATCAAGAAGTGAATTAATTAATCTATTGATAAACAGATGAGTATTTAGTGCTGTTTTTATTGAAATCTGCTATCTGTATAACACAACATAATCCCAGGGTTCCAATTTAAAGATCCGGCCCGAATGTATGTGAATTGTTTTATCAGCAAAGAGCTCGTGGTATTTTCCATGAATAGCTTCATTTTCCAGTTTAAATATCTGAGGATTGGTACTCAGATTTAAAATTACTACCACCTGGTTGCCGTCTTTTTCTCTATAAAAAGCAATTACCGACTGGCTGGTGCCTTTAGAAAGAGGGACTAGTTTTCCACCTTCTGAACCATTCCATAAAGCAGGATTCGCAGCTTTGAATTTATTCAATGTGGTGTAAAAATCTTCATAAGTTTTATGACTCCAATCGATGGTGTCTTTCGTGAAAAAGCGAAGCCGTTTGTTGCTTCCTGCTTCTTCACCACCATAAATTAACGGAAAACCGGGAATCGTGTAATCAAACACAGTAAAGGCTTTGAAACCTTTACCCAGACGTTCAAATGCTGTGCCGCTCCAGGTATTTTCGTCGTGATTACTGGTAAAATACATACGATAAACGTTGGGACCAAAGGTTTCATTCTCCCAATTCAGATAATTCCAAATATTCGAAGCCTGTTTTTTTCCCTGTGCGATATCATTGCCCAGATGAAGCATTTTCCAGGCGTAATTCATGTCGAAAGCATTTTTCATGAGTGCAGTATTATCTTCATTTTCGGCAAGCATGAAAACAGGTTTGATCTGGTCCAGTGCCTTGCGCGCTTCATCCCAGAAACTAACAGGCACCAAACCGGCTGCATCACAACGGAAACCATCAATATCTGCTTTATCTACCCAATATTTCATGGCTTTGATCATGGCTTTGCGAAGTGCCTGATTTTTATAATTTAACTGAATCACATCCGTCCAGTCATAAGGAGAAACAAATTCTCCTTTATCATTGTGTCTATACCAGTCGGGATGTGCGGTAGCCCATGGATTATCCCATGCTGTATGATTTGCCACCCAGTCGAGGATGACATGCATACCTCTTTTGTGGGCATTGGCAACCAGCCTTTTCAAATCCTGAAGTGTCCCAAAATGTGGATTTACTTCTTCATAATTCTTTACGGAATAATAACTTCCAAGACTTCCTGGGCCTCCTTTTCTGTTCTTTACTCCAATGGGGTAAATGGGCATGAGCCATAAAATTTTGACTCCCATCTTCTCCAATCTTGGCAGGCTGGCTTCAAAAGCATCGAATGTACCTTCCGGCGTATATTGACGAATGTTTACTTCATATATGTTGGCCTTAATACTCCATACAGG
>JACZJI010000072.1 GCA_014860665.1 Bacteroidales bacterium
ATCCCAACGTGTTGATAGTAATGGAATCCGTACATAGCGGTAAAGAGAATCTTGCAAAAATTTTGAACGAAATCGCGTCGTTTGAAATCCTTGATGTGGATGATTTAAATATGGGAGCAAAAAAGATTTTGAAAAATTAGGGTATGATGGCTTTGAAGATTATTTTTTGGGCTTTACTTTTTATCGTTTTCTATTCATATCTGGGATATGGTATTTTGCTTTTTGTTCTGGTTAAAATCAAAAGATTAATTTCTCCAGGTAAAAAGAATTTTAATCCAGATTATGAACCTGAAGTAACTCTTTTCGTTGCTGCTTATAACGAAAAAGATTATGTGGATGCAAAAGTTGAGAACTCATATAATCTGGACTATCCTCAGGAAAAAGTAAAACAAGTCTGGGTGACCGATGGCTCTGATGACGGAACACCGGAAATTCTAAAAAAGTACAAGGATAGAGGTGTTGAAGTGTATCATGAAGACAAACGCGGTGGTAAAATTGGAGCTATGAATCGTGGAATGCAATTTGTGAAATCACCTATCACTATATTCTCAGATGGTAATACAGTTCTTGGCAAAGAGTCAATCAGAAGGATCGTTCAAATGTTTGCTAATCCAAAAGTAGGGTGTGTTTCAGGAGAAAAGCGTATTTTTAATAAAGAAAAAGATACTGCTGTAGGTACAGAAGGTGTTTACTGGAAATACGAATCGAAACTAAAAAAATGGGACGCTGAACTCTATTCTGTGGTTGGGGCCGCCGGTGAGCTTTTTGCAATAAGGACCGATCTTTTTCAACCAGTTGAAAAAGATACTTTGCTTGATGATTTTATTATCTCACTGCGAATTGCAATGAAAGGAAAGACTATCCAATATGATCCGGATGCGTACGCAATTGAAAGTGCTTCTGCCAGCGTAAAGGAAGAATTGAAACGTAAAGTCCGGATTGCAGCTGGTGGAATTCAATCGATTGTCCGTTTAAAGCCGTTACTCAATATTTTTAAATACGGAGTTCTTAGTTTTCAGTATATATCGCACCGTGTTTTAAGATGGACGATTGCACCACTATCATTGCCTGTTATTTTCATGATAAATCTGTGGCTCTCATGGCAGGCAGGATTCGACAATTTTACCAATTTATATACACTTTTGTTTTACGCTGAAATTCTTTTTTATCTACTAGCCATGTGTGGTTGGTATCTTGAAAACAGAAAGATCAGTAATAAGATTTTCTTTATCCCATATTACTTTTTTGTCATGAATTACGCGGTTTTTGCAGGTATCAGAAGATATTTCAAAGGACAGCAAAGTGTGAACTGGGAACGGGCAAAAAGGGGGGCGTAATTAAAATGAAAGCAAGGATAACGATTATCGGTTTTTCTCTAATTTTTTCTCTCATCTTATGTGGGCCGGGCGATATCGTTGCACAAACATGCACCTTTTCTGTTGATTCTACTTCTCCATATATTGATGCTTTAAGCTCTCGCTTTCAATCGCTAAAACCTGGTGATACAGTTTGTCTTAAGGCTGGGAAATGGGATTATATTTATCTGAAAAACTTTCATGGAGCGGATGGGAAACCGATCACTTTTGTCAATTCCGGAGGTGCGATAATCATTAATACTCAAAATTATTTTGGAATTAAGATCGGAAACAGTTCTTACATAAATTTTCGTGGAAACGGCGATCCAAACATCCCTTATGGATTTCAAATAGATTCTGTCGCCAAAGGTGCAGGAATGGGTATTGATGATTTAAGTACAAATATTGAAATCTCACATGTTGAGATTTCTCACACAGCCATCGGCGGTGTTTATGCAAAAACTGATCCTACTTGCGGAAATTATAGTGCCACGAGGGACAAATTTACGATGTACGATTTTTCATTCCATGATTGTTATGTTCATGATGTTCCCAACGAAGGTTTATACATAGGAAATTCTCATTATACAGGGCAGTATCTTTACGGATGTGATACCACAGTTTATCCGCATGTGATGAAAGGTGTTCATATTTACAACAACATTATTAAAAGAACAGGATATGACGGAATTCAGGTAAGTTCTGCTGATTCTGACTGCCAGATACACGACAATGCTATTTATTCTAATTCGTATCAGGGCACATTGTATCAGATGTCAGGAATTATTATTGGTGGAGGAAGTAAATGTGATACTTACAATAATAAGATTATCAATGGCAAGGGGGATGGAATTGATGTGTTTGGTTTGGGCAATTATAAAATCTTCAATAATTTGATTGTCAACTCTGGTCAGAATTACTATCCCGATTCAGCATCATTACAAAAGCATGGAATTTATGTTGGTACAGATTCAACATCTGCTAATGCGCAGCTGGGTATTTACAACAATACTATTGTTAATCCCAAAAGTTTTGGCATCGACCTAAATAATTCCAAACTCTCTAAAATCAGTGTTATTAATAATCTTATTGTCCATCCGGGGAAATATGCGACAGACGGTGCTGGTTCTTTCATCAATAACGTTAACGGGAATTCAGGTAATATTGTAGAAAAGACCAATTACACCACTGATACTATTTCGAAAGTTAAGTTTATTAATCCAGATTCTTTAAATTATGACTTAAAAGCCTCCTCTCCTGCTGTAGATTACGGAACAGACCTTACAGCAGAAGGAATTACTTTTGATATTTTAAACAGATCCAGGCCATTTCACAACTATTTTGATGCTGGTGCATACGAATCACATGATCCTTCGGTAGGAATTGCAAAATATCCGATAAATGATGTTCAAATTGCAAAAGTATTTCCGAATCCGGCTTCGCAAATATTTCAACTTGAATTGATTATGAAAACAACTCAGAAAGTAAAAGTAAGTTTTTCAGATGCGATGGGAAGAACATTGTTTTACAGGCAATTTAGTTGCATGGCGTTGCAGACATGTAATCAAGCCTTTGAAATTATGCCGTATACAGATGGGTGGTATTTTCTGAATATTTTTACTCAAAACGGAAAGACAAGTATTCCAGTGATTGTCCAACATTAATTAAATATTTTGAAAAAGTTAATTAAAAAAATAGTACCATCAATTATTGGCAGAGCAATAAAGCAAGTCTGGTTAAGATTCCGTGGAGTTTATTATGCAGGTAGTCAATATGAATGTCCTGTTTGTGGTCATAAATTCCGAAAAATGCTTACAGGCGGGTTTGATTTACCCGTCATTACCGAAAAGAAGATTGTTGGTGGTGGACGAAGATTTAATGATGTGTGCCCAAGATGCCAAAGCACTGATCGTGACAGATTGGTTTATCTTTATCTGAAATATGAAAGTGATTTCTTTAAAGAGAAACATTTTGTGATGCATATTGCTCCAGAACCAGCTTTATACAATGTGTTTAAAAAAACACCGACTATAGATTATTATCCGGCAACAAAGTATGAAGAAGGTTTTTACTACGACGGAAATATTCAAAAAGAAGATTTACTGGAGCTTCAGCTTGAAAATGACACGTTTGATTGGGTATTGTGCAACCATGTATTGGAGCATATTCCTGATGATGCAAAAGCCATGAGTGAACTTTACAGGGTACTTAAACCCGGAGGAAAGGCAATATTGCAGGTCCCTTATTCACTTGTGTTGGATAAAACATTTGAAGATGACTCTATTACAGATCCTAAAGAAAGGGAAAAAGCTTTCGGACAATTTGATCATGTTCGGATATATGGAAAAGATTATCCTGACAGATTGAGAAAGGCAGGCTTTGAAGTAAAGGTGGTGAAACAAAACTGGAATTTTTCTAATATTATTGATTTTAAGAGATTCGCTTTAAATCCGAAAGAAGAACTATTCCTGTGCTTGAAACCAAACAACGGTAATAAGAAATGATAAAAAGAATTTTGAAGAGAGGAAGTTTATTTTTTATCCTGTTTCTGGTCCTTGTTTCTAATCCATTAATGGCCAATCACGGGACCTATGAGACATCTGGTTCTCTTATGATATTTATAATACTTTCGTTGTTTTTTATTGTTTTACTTTTCTTTATGTGGGTTTTATACAGAAGACGAAAAAGAAAATTCGCACAATTAGTTTCCGATTTAGAGTTAAAGATTGAAAAGACAGAGAAATCCATTGAAGAAATTAAGCAGCATTCTGAGGAGATTGTTTCCAGAAAAAGGAAGATGCTGATTCAGGATAAGGAAGATTTGAAAAAGAACCTTAAATCAATGCAATCTGCTCTGGATTCAGCTCACGAAAGTGCCCGAAGAAACAGTGTTTTGCTTTCAAATATTAGCCACACTTTGCGAACCAACCTGAATGATATTCTAGGGTTTTCATATCTATTGGGAAACGATTTTGCGAAGAATGAGAGCACTGAGCTATACGAGTTCAGCGAAAATATAAGAAAAAGTGGTGATTCTCTGATGCATCTGTTGAACAATATTATTGATATCAGTCGAATTGAAGCTAATACCTTTAATCTGGGGCTGCAAAATTGCGATATGTATGCTTTGATGGATGAATTAAAAGGGGAATTTGAACCTGTGGCAAAGCAAAAGGGCCTTCAGGTATTTTTTCAAAACGAAGACGTTCCACTCTTTTCTGCAGACGTTGAAGCGCTAAAACATATTCTTACTAACCTTTTGGATAATGCTATAAAATATACAGACAGCGGATTTATAAAGGTTATTCATTGGGCTGAAAGTGAAAGAATTAATGTTTCTGTAAAAGACACAGGTATTGGCATTGACAAGGTTTATCAAGATGAAATATTTGAGCCATTCCGCAGACAGAGCCTAGGTTATTCTAAAACTACTTACCAAGGTGCCGGTTTGGGATTGCCTCTCGTAAAGCAAATGCTAGGATTGATGGGAGGAACTGTTGTGCTGGAATCTGAAAAAGCGAATGGAACTACAATCACAATAAGCATTCCTCTTTCTAAACCAATATCTGAAAATCTTTCACCTGGAGGATTAAAAAGTACTGTTGATGAAAAGAAAAAGGACGTTCAGTTGAAACACGGTGTCAACAAAGTTTTGGTTATCGATAATGATAAATTGAACAACATGCTCATTAAAAAGATGCTTGTCAAAGTTCCCAACTTAATTTTTGTTACTAATATAAAGGAACTTAATAAGATAATTGAAAATAATGGGAAATCATTGGAACCATTCGATATAGTTATTCTAAACATTGATTTTATGAAAGAAAATGGAGGTGTTAGCTTGAAACAGGAATTGCAAAAAAGTAATCCTGTATTTAAGAAGACACCTTTTGTTGCGCTTTCAAATATTGAAGATATTGGACTTGATGAAAAGATGATCAAAGCTGGATTTAAAACCTACATAGATAAACCTATAAATAAAGAAAAGTTATTTAATACGATGAACACGTCGATAAATTGATGAAAATTGATAATTTAGTGCAAACTTAAATCAGGACTTTAAATATGACAGAAAGCGTTACGCAGCGGCTCAGAGTATTAATTGTAGAAGATAATGATCTGAATGCAAAATTTGCAGAAATTGTACTAAAGAAGTACAATATTAAAGCGGATTTTGCCACCAATGGGAGTCTTGCCATTGAAAAATTTCTGAAATACGATTATGATCTCATCTTGATGGATATCCAAATGCCGTTGATGAATGGAATTGAAACTACCGCCGAAATTCGGAAATATGAGAAGCAACTTTCTGTTGAAAAGCCGGTTGTAATTATTGCTGTAACAGCATTTGCCCTTGAACACGACCGCGAACACTGCCTTGAGAGTGGCATGAATGATTATCTCACAAAACCATACAAACCAGCCGAATTGATAAGTGCCATAAGAAAGCATTTTGAAATATAAATAACCGTTCATAAAATAAATATTTTGAGACTTTTAAAGATTAATTCTGAGTCCTTAAAATATTAACAAACCTGTGGAAAACTAATTTATAAAGTTTATATATTATTGGACGGAAGTTTTTATTTTTACATATCGTTTTTTTTAAAGCAAAGTAAACTTATCATTATGAAATTTATCATCTCAAGTACCGCACTATTAAAAAGTTTGCAAAAAATTAGCGGGGTGATGAGCTCCAGTAATACATTACCTATTTTAGAGGATTTTTTGTTCGAATTATCCCCAGAAAAGAAACTCAAAATAACTGCATCAGATCTGGAAACTACTATTTCTGTAGTTGTACAGGTTGATATGGCTGAGGATCCGGGAAAAATAGCTATCCCGGCTAAGATGCTTCTGGAAATTATGAAAACTTTCCCAGATATTCCTGTAACTATTTCTGTAAAAATGGATTCCCAGGAAATTGAACTAATGGCTGGTGAAGGAAAATATAAACTGATTGGTCATCCAAGTGATGAGTTTCCTCAGATTCCGGTAATGAGCGATACCGAAAGCTTGAAACTGGATGCTTCTTTGCTTGTAAATGCTTTTAACAAAACGCTTTTTGCAACTGGGAATGACGAATTAAGGCCTGTTTTATCAGGTGTATATTGTGAAGTTAAAGAAGACAAACTTAATTTTATTTCCACTGATGCTCACAAATTGGTTCGCTATACCAGGCATGATGTAAAACCTGGAAAGAATATTTCATTTATTCTTCCTAAAAAGCCGCTTAACCATTTGAAAAACATTATGCCTGATGACGCTGATCAGGAAGTAGTGATGGAATACAATCAGACTAATGCCATGATTTTATTTGATGATATTTCTCTGATTTGTCGTTTAATAGATGGAAAATATCCAAATTATGAGGCTGTTATTCCGACACAGAATCCTTTTAAGCTGGTTATCAACCGAAAGAATCTTTTGAATGCACTTCGTCGCGTCGCCATTTTCGGAAGTAAGTCTACCCATCAGGTAAGATTTAAAATCTCTGGAAAAGAACTTGTTCTGACTGCTGAGGATATTGATTATTCAAGTGAGGCTAAAGAAAGATTGAGCTGCAACTACGAAGGCGATGATATTGAAATCGGATTCAATTCGAAATTTATGCAGGAAATATTAAACACATTAGAATCAGAAAATATCGATGTGGAACTGTCTGCTCCTAACCGTGCTGGAATTATTATTCCTGACACAAACGATGCAGAATCAGAAGATCTTATCATGCTGATTATGCCTGTGATGCTTACAAAATAAGAATCTCATAAAATAAAAAAAGGAGGCTTTTGGCCTCCTTTTTTTATTTCTTTTTACCCCAAATTTCTATTAACCTGAATTCGGTATAAAATTAATTTTTTGGAATTATCACTTCTATCAGGTTAAGTTTTCCTGACTGCTGTCAGACAGGCTTCCTGTCCTTAAAATAGACATAGTAAGGCTATATTTAAGGCAAAGTTAAGCCGGGGTTTATTCGTTTTTATTCGAATGAACTTCGAAGCAACCTCGAATGAACCTCGGTTTAATCATGGCTTTATTATGGCCTTGCTATAGAGCAGGTCCCTATGATTCGTAATTTTTCTGTAATAGGAAACCATAAATTGAAAACATTTGTCAGATTGAACACTCCAAATGCAGGATTTTTATCAACTTCTTATCAAACGGGTCTCTGGCTTATATAAAACTCAGGTTATTACTTTCTCAAAATACTATAAGCACATCGAGCCACAGCTACTGGCTCTTCCTGATGTTTCTGGAATAATTTGATATCCACGAGAATAATCCTTTTACCTGATTTAACCAGAACTCCTGTTCCATAAATATCTTCTTCCACAGCACCGTGAAGGTAATCAATACGCATATCTACAGTATTTATTTGATCATTTAAATGCGCAAGACTGAAAGCCACAATACCCCCCAAAGTATCTGCGATACTAGCTAGAATCCCTCCATGCCATAACCCTCTTCTGAAATCGCCTACAAATATCTTCTGGAAAGGTACCTTTACTTCAACATGTCCTTCTTCAAGATGCTCTAAAACAATGCCCAATAGCTTATTCACAGGCATAGCATTTAACATTCCTTCCTTTATTAATGACAACCGTTGAGCTTTATCTGCAGTTGTTTCTTTCATCTTAAATTGATTTTGGATTTAACTCTACACAAAGTTCTAAATATTCTTTTATGTTTACATGAATAACGTAGAATAACCCTTAAAGATTGATTGGCTTTTAAATTTTATTAAGACCTGTTCTGACTTGTTCTTTTTGTACATTTGAGCCTGAAAGATATTCACTATGCCCACGGACACAATGAATTTTAAATCCCTAGAAATTGTAAAACATTCTAAAAATCAGAATAATACATTTTCTCTTATTATCCCTAGTTGGAACAACCTTCCTTATCTAAAACTCTGTATAAGAAGCATTCGTGAAAATTCTCATTTCAAGCATCAAATTATTGTAGTAGTAAATGAAGGAAAAGATGGCACCCTGGAATGGATTCAATCTGAGGAAGATATTGATTATGTTTTTTCGCAGAAAAACCTGGGAATTTGCTATGGTTTGAACGTATGCCGTCCTCTTATCGAAACAGATTATATCGTTTATATAAATGATGACATGTATCTGCTTCCGGATTGGGATAAGATATTTTATGACGAAATAAAAGCGCTCTCTCACAGAGAATTTATGCTTTCTTCAACTATGATTGAGCCTCATAATACTAATAATCCATGTGCTATTGTTGGAGATTATGGGGACTCACTGGAGTCCTTTAAGGAAAAAGAGCTTCTTAAAACCTTTCGGGATTTTCAGAAATCTGACTGGTCTGGAAGTACATGGCCTCCCCTGCTTATTCCAACTGTCCTTTGGGATTTGGTTGGTGGTATGAGCGTTGAGTTTTCCCCGGGAATGTACTCGGATCCTGATCTGTCTATGAAACTCTGGCAGCTTGGAGTAAGGTATTTTAAAGGGATCAGTGCCAGCAGAGTTTATCATTTTGGGTCAAAATCGACCAAACGAGTCAAGAAAAACAGAGGAAAAAATAAGTTTCTTCAGAAATACGGAATAACTTCGCGTAGTTTTACGCAGTATTATTTAAAACGGGGCGAAGACTTTAACGGACTTATACCTGAGCCAAAAATTTCAGTTGTGGAAAAAAGTATAAACAAGCTGAAATTATTATGGCATAATCTTTAATAATCAGGTCTTTATTGAAATAAATTTATGAAAGAAGCAATATATGATTTTGACACAATGATTGCCCGGGAACAAACCGATTGTGTTAAATATGATTTGAGACAGGATACTTTTGGAAAAGAGGATGTAATTCCGATGTGGGTGGCAGATATGGATTTTGAAACTCCTGATTTCATCACAAATGCTGTTGCTGAAAGAGCCAAACATCCCATTTATGGCTACACGATTATGTCGGATGCTTATTTTGATTCTGTTATTAATTGGGTAAAAATTCGTCACTCATGGGATATTAAAAAGGAGTGGATAAGCTTCACCCCTGGTGTGGTTCCAGGAGTAAATTATGCAATTCATGCATTTACTGAAAAGGGAGACGGAATTATTATTCAAACACCGGTATATTTTCCTTTTGGAGATTCCATTAAACAAAATGGTCGAAAAGTAATTGAAAACCAATTGTTGTTAAAAAATGGCCGTTATACTATAGATTTTGAAGATCTCGAAAAAAAGACAAAACAGGCCAAAATGATATTACTGTCAAGCCCGCATAATCCTGTTGGAAGATGCTGGAGCCTGGAAGAATTAAAAGCACTGGCTGATATTTGTGTAAGAAATAATGTCATCATTGTATCTGACGAAATTCATAACGATCTTATAATTCCCGGTTATCAGCACATTCCTACTGCTACATTGTCGGATGAAATTGCAGAGATGACAGTTACCTGTATTGCACCCAGCAAAACTTTTAATATTGCGGGGTTAGCAACTTCTTCTATCATCATTCAGAATGCAGAATTAAGAGAAAAGTTCCAGAAATTTTCTGAACAGATTCATGTTTCAAGAGGAAACCTGTTTGGCTATGTGGCTTCTGTTGCGGCATATCAAAAAGGAGCTTCCTGGGTTGATCAGCTAATGCGATATGTCAAAAATAATTTTGATTATCTGGCATCTTATCTAAAGTCAGAGATTCCACAAATCGAAATTATTGAGATGGAAGCGACTTACCTGGCATGGATTGATTTCAGGAAGACCGGACTATCTGACAGTGAATTAAGAAGAAAGCTTATTTTTGAAGCAGAACTTGGGTTAAGCCCGGGAACTATTTTTGGTAGCGGCGGACAAGGGTTTCAACGCATGAACCTTGCTGCACCCTTTAAAACTATTGAAACAGCTTGTGGAGGGCTTAAAAAAGCATTTGGTTAAATCCTAAAAATCCTGATATGGCGGAGAGAAAGTATAGTTTGTTGAAACTTGTAGTTACTGGGACAATAGTGATTGTTGCCATATTTTTAATATTTCCACTGTTTTTATCAAATAATATTACCATCAATGCATCGATTGAAATCCAGGCTCCTGCAAAAGTCATTTATAGCGAGATCAATAACATTCATAAACAAAAGGCCTGGGATCCCTTTCCGAATGATTCAATAGATACTGATTCTATTCCTGATCCTGCTGAAGGTATTGGTGCACAAAGGATATGGATAAAGGGTGATACCATTCTTCGAAGGCTGGTAATTAAAAAAAGTGAGCCATACCGATATGTCGAAGCTGTACTTTTATTTGGTGAAAAACAGGGAGCTTCTGAAAACTGGTCACTTTCAGGAGATTCTGTTCAGACAAATGTCAACTGGGACTTCCATGTTCAGGACCTCAGTTACCCGTTTGGAAGATGGCTTGGCATTATTATGCAAAATTCCATGCAACCGGCTTTAGAGAATGGGTTGAAAAGATTAAGGAAGATATCAGAATATCAGACAAATAAATCCAACTAAAGCTCATAAGTTTTCCCTTGCTCGCTGATCATAGAACGAGGAAAAATATCCTGTGCCTCCACCAACAAATGCTTTAAATTTTTGGAAAAACGGGCTGAAAAGTGTCCTAAAAGTAATCGCTTTACGTCAGCCATCTTTGCGATATTAGCAGCCTGCGCGGCTGTTGCATGCATTTTATCCTTTGCTTTTTCTTCTGTAGCATTTCCAAATGTAGCTTCATGATAAAGTAAATCAACTCCTTTTATGTGAGCAACTATACTTTCATCATAAATAGTATCTGAACAATAAGCAAATGATCTGGGAGGATGCCCATCAGCAGTGATCTCTTTATTTTTTAACACGTTCCCACCTGGAGTGATATAATCCGCACCTTGTTTTATTTTTCGCATCTGCTCAATCTTTGGTTTAAACTCTTCAACAAACTCCTTTTTTAACCGCCTGTCTGTATCGGATTTTTCCTGAAAACGGAATCCCCATGTAGGAACACTGTGTTTTAATGGAAAGCTTAAAATCTGCAGATAATCATCTTCATAGAGCTGTTGGTCGCCCTTGAGGGGATGAAATATCAACTCAAATTGAAGATGCGTTTCAGATATCTGAAATTGCTGTTGAAGAATCGATTCCAAAGGTGATGGACCATAAATATGTAATGGAGCTTCTCTTCTGAAAAGATGAAAAGTTGACACCAACCCTGCTAATCCCAGGTAATGATCGCCATGCATATGGCTTATAAAAATGTGGGAAAGATTGCGATACGAAAACCCATATTTGATAAATTGCATCTGTGTCCCTTCTCCACAATCGACTAAAAACCTGAGACCTTTATATTTTACAAGTTGGCTACTGGGATTTTGGAATGCAGTGGGGACAGCAGAACCATTTCCCAAAATACTAACTGTGAAATCTTTCATAATTTGACTTTACTCCAAAGATAAAAAAAATCCCCTCCGTAAAACGGAAGGGATTTTATCTTATAACCAGGACTCATGCCTGATTAAAACAATTCATAATTATTTTTTCTCTGCCTTTTCTTTTTTCTCAAGGTCAGACTTCAGGTTAGCCAACACGTCAAGATCACCAAGTGTGGTTTTTTCTAAACCATCATTAACGCTAGCTACAGTACGTTTGCTGGGTTTCTTTTCTTTCTTAGGTTTAGCAGCTTTTTCTGATTCGGGTTCTGTATAAGTCTCTGTGTGAGAAAGAACAATTTTCTTATTGTCTTTTGAGAACTCAATTACCTTGAAATCAAGTTTATCTTCAGCAGCAATCATAGAGCCATCTTCTTTCTTCATGTGGCGATTTGGAACAAATCCTTCAACACCATAAGGAAGAGCAACAATGGCACCCTTATCCATCACATTCACTACAGTACCTTCATGAACTGAATCCATTGTAAATACAGTTTCGAAAACATCCCATGGATTTTCTTCAAGCTGTTTGTGACCCAAGCTCAAACGGCGGTTTTCTTCATCAACATCCAAAACAACAACCTCGATTTTTTCATCGATTTTGGTAAATTCAGCAGGATGTTTGATTTTCTTTGACCAGGAAAGGTCGCTGATGTGAATCAAACCGTCAACTCCTTCTTCGATTTCAACAAAGATTCCAAAGTTGGTGAAGTTACGAACCACTGCAGTGTGTTTTGAACCTACAGGATAACGGTCGCGGATATCTTTCCATGGATCAGGAATCAATTGTTTCATGCCTAAAGACATTTTTCTTTCTTCACGATCCAATGTAAGGATAACTGCTTCTACTTCGTCTCCTACTTTCAGGAAATCCTGAGCGGTTCTCAGATGCTGTGACCAGGACATTTCTGATACGTGGATCAAACCTTCGACTCCTGGAGAAATTTCAATAAAGGCACCGTAATCAGCTAAAACAACTACTTTACCTTTTACCTTATCACCTACTTTCAACTCACTATCAAGAGAATCCCACGGGTGTGGAGTAAGCTGTTTCAAACCAAGAGCAATACGTTTTTTGTTTTCATCAAAGTCGAGAATAACCACTTTAAGTTTCTGGTCAAGTTCCACAACTTCTTCGGGATGATTGATACGTCCCCAGGAAAGGTCAGTAATGTGAATCAAACCGTCAACACCACCCAAGTCAATAAATACACCATAGGAAGTGATATTTTTAACGGTACCTTCAAGGACCTGTCCTTTTTCCAGTTTAGCGATGATTTCAACTTTCTGAGCTTCAAGTTCATCTTCGATCAAAGCTTTATGGGAAACAACAACGTTTTTATATTCATGGTTAATTTTAACCACTTTGAATTCCATGGTTTTATCAACGAAGATATCATAATCACGGATGGGTTTCACATCAATCTGTGAACCTGGTAAGAAAGCTTCGATGCCAAATACATCAACGATAAGACCACCTTTGGTGCGACTTTTAACATAACCATTGATGATTTCGTCTTTTTCGAAAGCTTCGTTAATACGATCCCATGATTTCAGGACACGTGCTTTCTTATGAGAAAGAATCATTTGTCCATAGGAATCTTCCTGATTTTCAACATAAATTTCGACTTTGTCACCAATTTTCAAATTTTGATTGTAGCGAAATTCATTGAAAGGAATAATACCGTCTGATTTGTAACCAATGTTTACAACAACTTCACGTGTGTTAAAAGCAACAACTGTTCCTTCGATTACTTCGTGCTCTACTATGGAACTCATGGTCTGGCCATAAAGGTCCTCTAATTTTGCACGTTCATTTTTGGAGTAATTGTCCTGTTTTTTGCTAACAGCATCCCAGTTGAATTCTTCCGGTTCTGCTTTTGCAGGTTCAGCTTCTGCAACCACTTCTTCTTTTACTTCAACCGGATTTTCGGTGGTTTCGTTTTGAATTCCATCGACTTTTACTTCCTGTTCTTCAGAAGTTTGTTCGATGTTTTTTTCGTTCTCTGACATAAAAAATACTTGTGTTTCACCTCATCCGTCCGGTTCTTGTGAATATGAAACGGGTTAAACATTAAATTTATCAGGTTTTAAAAATTTGATGAATAAAGAGTTATCATCAAATCCGGACCATTTAAAACAAGGCTGCAAAAATAAGTATAATTGTTACATTACAAAAGAAAGAGCTGAAAAAATTAATGCCGTCAAATTGATTTGTAATTATTTACTGAATGTAGAATTACACAAATAGATTATGTGACAATTACTTTTTACTTTCTTCCTTGTTAAAAATTATCACAATATTCTTGTATCAGCTAGATTATCCGTATTTTTGCACGCTTAATAAAAGCACCCTTCGGAACATCCGGAAGATTTAAGAAAATGATTATTAACTGCATTTTGCCTAAGAACAGGCAAAATATCAATACCTGAAAAGAAAATGGCTTTAAACTGTGGAATTATAGGTTTGACCAATACCGGGAAAACTACCATTTTCAATTGCATGTCAAATACCAAAGCTGAAAGCTCCAATTATGCTTTCAGCGCTACTAAATCCAATAAAGGAATGGTAGAAGTTCCGGACCAAAGGCTTTATGAAATTGACAAGCGGCTTAAAGCAGATAAAATTGTTCACACCACTGTAGAATTTGTCGACCTTCCAGGATTGGCAAAAGGTGCAAGTGAAGGCGAAGGTGTTGGAAACAAGTTTCTGGCCGATGTGCAACAGACCGATGCGTTAATTCATGTTTTACGTTGTTTTGATGACGATGAACTGCCCCATATTGAAGGCTCTGTAGATCCCGTTCGCGATATGGAAATTGTGGATTTTGAGCTTCAGGTTCGGGATTTGGATTTGGTGGTTCGTAAACTTCAACGATTGGAAAAGCTGGCAAAAACCGGAAGCAAGGAGGCAAAAAAAGGCATTGAAGTACTGACGATTTACAAAAACCATCTGGAAAATTTTGGAAATGCCAGCACTGCTCCAGTTGAAGAAGGAGATGAATCTTTCATTCACGACCTGCTGCTATTAACAGCCAAACCGGTTATTTATGTTTGTAATGTGGATGATCAATCAGCGGAAAATGGCAATGCTTACGTTGAAAAAGTGAAAGCACATCTTGGAGAAAATCATAAAGTACTTGTCATTGCCGGTAAACTGGAAGCTGAAATAGCTGATTTGGAAGATCCTGATGATCGTATGGTATTTCTTGAAGATGCAGGTTTAAAAGAACCCGGAGTTAATAAGCTCATTCGTGCTGCCTATGATGTGTTGAACCTACAGTCTTTTTTCACCATTGGGAAAACAGAAAACCGTGCATGGACTATTCATAAAGGTATGACAGCTCCAATGGCTGCCGGAGTAATCCACAGCGATCTTGAGCGAGGATTTATTCGTGCCGAAGTCATTAAATATGATGATTTTATTGAATTAGGATCAGAACAGGCTGTCAAAGATGCCGGAAAATTTCATGTAGAAGGTAAAAACTATATTGTTCAGGATGGTGATATCATGCACATCCGATTTAACGTTTAACAGGAGTATCTGAAAAAATGGAAGAGAGAAACCGGATTCCAATAGAAATGTTTTATACCCTTACTTGTCCAAATTGCAGGATGTTGAAACATATGCTTGAAGAAATTTTACCGCAGTTTGGTGATAAATTTGAATTAAAACGAAGTCTTGCTAACTCTCCATTGGGTATGATTCGCACCATGAAATTGGGAATTCATGCCGTTCCGACAATGCTAATCGATAATAAAATAGTATTCCGAAATACTCCCTCAAGGGAAGAATTAATCAATCAATTAAACAGTTATTAAATCATTGAATTAAAAATGGAAGCAAAGAAAAAACTAAGATGCCCTCTTGGCGTTCCTGGCGGAATTATTGCAACACTTATTGGTCTTGTAGGAATTATTATAAATATTGTAAATTTTGATGGTTTTAACCTGGCAATTTCATTTGCCCTATTTATAATGGCCATGCCTTTTGTTCGCGTAACCTTAATGGTACATTCGGCTAATGACCGATTGGATGAGTTGGAAAAGATAATAGGTAAATAGATTTATCTTGTTTCCACAAAAATTATCTCAAGATTATCATCTGTGGGAACTAACACAACCCTTTGTCATCTTAAATAATCTCTATAATTATCTTTTTGATAAGAAAAGAAGGCTATTTCTTTAACTCGTTAATTGATACATTTATTTTCAATTAGCTGTTAAAATATGTTAAGAACCTCAATTTTTTAATGAAAGTATGATAGACAAAGGCATTCACAATGAATACTTACTGTTTGTTTTTATTACATTTGTGTCCTTTTGAAAAAGCCATTAATGTTTATCAGACATGAAAAAGCCTAAAAATGAAGCAATTAATTCCGATTACGGAAAAAAATCGAGGGAAGAACTGATTCAGGAACTCGAAAAAACATACCTGGAGTACAATTCCTTAAAAACGGCTTTTCAACAGATTAACACCAATTTTCAATACTCGAAGGATGAGCTAAGCAAAACCGCTGAGAAGCTCAAAGAGTGTGAAAACGAGTTCTGTAACATTTTTGATAATATGTTTAATGGTCTCTTGGTTGTGGATATTTTTACCAATGAAAAGGGCGAACCATACGATCATAAATTTGTACGAGCTAATAAAATTTCAGAAAAACTAACAGGAAAAAAGGTTGTTGACGTGATTGGAAAATCAAGTCGTGATCTGAATTTAGAATGGCCACCAGAACTCTTGTATCAGCTATATCAGGTTACTAAGCAAGGTACCCCTATTGAATATGAACGTTATAATGAATTCGTAGGTAAATACTTTCACACACAAGTCTTTTCACCAGCACCTAAACAGCTCGCTTTTGTATTCGACGATATTACAGAAAGAAAGGAAGCCGAAAATCAACTAATTGCTGCTAAGGAAAAAGCCGAAGAAAACGAACTTCGGTTTAGAGCAATCTCGGATCAGGTTTTGGACGGTATTGCCTTGGCCGATATGCAAGGCAATTATGTTTTCGTTAATCCGTCATTTTGCGAAATGACAGGTTATTCCGAAACAGAACTACTTGAAAAGAATGTCTTTGAGTTGGCTGTTATGAAAGATGAGCCATCTATGTTTCAGTACATAAAGCAACACAAAGATGGACAAACGGTCAGAAGACGCAGAAAATTGATACGAAGGGATAAATCTCTAATTAATGTTGATATAAACGGAAGGTTGATCACCATAAATAATGAGGAATTTATCATGGGTGTAGTCCGGGATGTGACAGAGCAGATGAGAGTAGAAAAGGAATTAATAGCTGCTAAAGAAAGAGCTGAAGAAAGTGATCGTCTTAAAACAGCTTTCCTGATGAATATGTCTCATGAGATCCGTACCCCTATGAATGCAATCCTTGGTTTTTTGGATTTGCTTAAAGAACCTGATCTCGATGACAGCCAAAAACTTGAATATATTAACATTGTGAATAAAAGCGGGGAAAGACTGCTGGACACAATAAATGATATTATTGAAATTTCAAGGATTGAAGCCGGTGAAACAAGGGTATCTGAAGATATAGTAAACATCGAAGAAACATTACAGTTTTATTATGATTTATTCAAATATGATGCTGAATTAAAAGGACTTGCTTTTAGAGTCTCCCAACAGGTCAAAGGAAGCTCATCAATAATTAAAACTGATAAGCAAAAATTAGAAAATATTTTGTCGAATTTGATAAAAAACGCTATCAAATTCACATCCAAAGGGAGTGTCGAGATTGGAAATTATCTGGAGGATGATACTTTGGTTTTCTATGTAAAAGACACCGGAAAAGGCATTCCCGCTGACCGTTTTGATGTAATCTTCGATCGTTTTGTTCAAGCGGACATGAGCCTTACGCGTGCTCACGAAGGATCAGGATTAGGACTTGCTATAGTCAAAGCTCACGTTCAACTTCTGGGAGGAAAAATTTGGTTACAGTCTAAAGTTGGAGAAGGAAGCACATTTTATTTTTCACTTCCATTGTCCAGGGAAAGTCAGGAAAGTGTTGGGGAAAATTATCAACCATATCCTGATCAACAGGATAATACTACAATATTAATTGTTGAGGACGATGAGCTAAGTTTCCAGTATTACGAAATTATCCTTTCCCCCTATTCGAAATTAATTCATGAGCGCAACGGTGTCGATGCTGTGAAAACTTTTGAAGAACGTAAGGGAGATATTTCCCTCATCCTTATGGATATGAAAATGCCTGGAAAATTAGATGGTTTTGAAGCCACAAGGACAATTCGTGAAAAAGATAAAGATATTCCCATTATTGCTCAGACTGCTTATGCTATGGAAATAGATAAGATGAAGGCTTTGGAAGCTGGTTGCAATGATTATGTCACCAAACCTGTTAGCAAAGAAAAATTACTTTCCCTTATAGCTAAATACAGTAAATCTAAGAGCTGATATTAAAAGGCATTTATCGTATTGCACCTTCCTAAAATTTCTTAAGTATCAGTCTTTCTAAGGATCAGCACCTCCTTGCCCTTGGATTTGTCAGAAAAGCAGAGTTTTATACTTTTGCAAAAAAAAATTTCAGACCCGATCCATGCATTGTAAGATAGAGGAAAAGGCTGTTCAGGAAATAGCAGCAAGCAATATTGTCCAACAAACTTCTTTCTGGGCACAGGTTAAAGCACAGCAGGAAATGATACCTATCGCCTTCCAGTATCAGGCATCTGATGATTTGATATCTGTTTCATCCGAAGGAGACCGAAATACTCAGGATGATGTTTTGGTTCTTATCAGAAATATTGATAATGAAAGCAGTTTTGCCTACGTTCCTTATGGCCCAAAGACTGCACCGGATATAGAAAACTATGGTTTGTTTCTTGAAGAGTTATCAGAAGCACTTCGCCCCTACCTTCCAAAGAATTGTATTTTGATTAGGTACGACCTTCCATGGGAAAATCCCTGGGCAAAAGAAGATGATTATTTTGATGAACAAGGAAACTGGCTTGGTCCTCCCTCCCATCAAAGTCAAGAGTTCAGAATAAACTTCAATACGCAAACCTGGAATCTGGTTAAGAGTAGAAGTGATATTCTTCCAACCAATACTATTTTTCTGAATCTAAATCAGAGTGAGGAAAAGTTGTTGCAGAAAATGAAGCCAAAAACCAGATATAATATCAGACTTTCTGAAAAAAAAGGTATAAATGTTCAGGAATATGGTATTGACCAGTTGGATTTATGGTACTCAATCTATCAGGAAACAGCCTTAAGAAATAATATTACTCTTCATGCCAAAGAATATTTCTATACGGTTCTCTCACAACAAAACGAATTTTCTCAAGATGTTGATCCAAAACTTCTCATGGCTGACCACGGCGGTGATTATTTGGCTGCCATGTTCCTGATTTTATCTAAAAGAAGAGGAACCTATTTATATGGAGCTTCCTCGGCCAAGAAACGTAATCTGATGGCTACCTATGCAATACAATGGGAGGCAATAAAAATTGCCAAAGAAGCGGGTTGCAGGGAATATGATATGTTTGGAACAGCCCCCAATGCAAATCCCTCGCACCCTATGCACGGGTTGTACCGCTTTAAAAGAGGCTTTGGCGGTAACATGTTTCATCGAATGGGTTGCTGGGATTATCCTTTGGATAAGAAAGGTTACAGTATTTTTAGAGCTTTAGAAATCAACAACCAATCATATCACTCTAACTGATTTTCTCTTTCTGAAAAAGTTATAAGGAATTCCTTATTTAGAATCAGAATATATCTCATACACATCAAGGACCTGAGAATGTATTTTAATACTTTCGCACTGTGTTTTGAAAAACATAGCGCTATGGATCAAAATATCAATATACGTTTCAGAGTATGGGTAGACAAAGGAGAACTTCCCTACCTGGGTATTGGCCGTATTGTTCTTCTAGAAAATATTATTGAGCATGGTTCAATTACTAAGGGTGCAGAAGCTATTAATATGTCGTACAGAAAAGCATGGCAATTAGTAGAAGACATGAATAAACTATCAAACAAACCTTTGGTAGAAAAAAGGTTGGGTGGTAAAGAGGGAGGTGGAGCTATTGTAACAGATGAAGGACGAAAGATTATTAAGAAATTTTATGAGCTTCAATCGCAGGTTGAAGATTTTCTTCAGGGGAAATTACAGGAAGTTGGATTTGAATAAAATGTAAGGAATGTATTTTAAAAAGTTTAGATTTAGAATTGTATTTGTGATTTTGGCTATGATTGTTACTTCTGCTGCAGTCCGGGCGCAGGAGAAACCCTCTTTGTATTCGGATCAGCAATGGATTCAGTATTATGAACAGGTCAAACTGAATAACCGATGGACAATCCTGGCAGATGCTGGATATAGACGAAAAGACTGGTTTGCGAATATGTCGCAATACATAGTAAGAGTTGCTACCGGATATCAGTTGAACAAGTATATGCGGGTAGCAGCAGGATTTGCCAACCTGGGATTTTATACTTCTAATACATTATCAAAATTGGAATTCAGACCATTTGAAGAGTGGATGATCACCAACAAGTTAAGTACGGTCAAAGTCCAGCAGCGATTCAGATTTGAAGAACGGTTTTTCAAAGTAGTGGAAAATGGAAGCATTCAATCTTCGTCTATTTTCAATTTCCGGTTTCGTTACAGACTGATGTTCAATATTCATTTGTTAAACCTGACATCATCGGTTTCATGCCCCAAGCTTTCGCTAAACGCTGGTGATGAATTACTTGTAAATACAGGTTAGAATATTGCAAATCATGTTTCAGATGAATTTCGAATTTTGATCGGTCCGGCATTAAAACTGAATAAAAATTTCTCTTTAACGCTAACTTACAATAGTGATTTTGCTTCGTTAGCTACCCCAGGAAGCTACAAACACTCAGATATTATCTGGATGGGGATCAAACATCAATTCGGGATAATGAATCATAAAAAGCACATAAAATGAAAAAGACAGCTCTGACTTTAGTATTAAGCCTACTTGTTGTTATAGCATCTGCAACTAACCCGATTCCCAAAATTACAATCGCTGTTGCAGCTAATATGCAATTCGCCATGAGGGCTCTCACGCAAACTTTTGCCAAAGAAACAGGAATTGAATGTGATCTTATAATCAGTTCATCCGGTAAACTTACTGCTCAAATCAAAGCCGGAGCCCCTTACGACGTTTTTGTTTCAGCAGACATGAAATATCCTGATAATTTATACAAAGCTGGTTTTGCACTTGAAGAACCAAAAATTTATGCCTATGGGAAACTTGTTTTATGGTCCATAAATGATTCTATAAAACCTTCACTTGCAATTTTAAAAACTGATGCCATAAAACACATTGCCTGTGCTAATCCCAAAACGGCACCTTATGGGGTTGCCGCAATCCAGGCATTGAAACATTTTGGCGTTTATAATCTGGTAGAAAACAAACTGGTTTACGGTGAAAGTATTTCCCAAACAAACCAATTCATAATCTCAGAATCTGCAGAATTAGGGTTTACAGCAAAATCTGTAGTCTTATCTCCTGATTTTAAAGGAAGTGGAAACTGGATAGAAATAGATCCGAACAGTTATTCTCCCATCGCTCAGGGAGTCATTGTAATAAAAAGAAACAAACCTGAAGAATCCAAGGCTTTGAAATTCTACAATTTCTTATTTTCGCCTGAAGCAAAAAAAATTCTTGAAAATTTTGGTTATAAAGTTAAATAAAGTCTTTTGTGAACATCCTGAAAGGAAATATTAATTCATTGAATACTAGTGGACGACTTACAATTGTCACTCTGGATGTCAGTGGTTTTTCACTCAAATCCATTATTATTGAAAATCCGGAAACTGTCACATATCTAAGAATTGGCAATCCAATTCAGGTGATGTTTAAAGAAACGGAAGTAGTGGTTGGAAAAGGATCTGACATTGCCGTCAGTTTGGATAATCGAATTGATGGAGTAATTACAGAAATAACCAAAGGAGTACTTCTAAGCAGTTTAATTATAGATACAAAAGCCGGAAAAATTAAAGCAACGCTTACTTCAGAATCAGTAACAAAACTAGATTTACAACCTGGTGAACCAGTTACAGCATTAGTAAAAACAACTGAAATCATGCTATCGGAATAATGGATTGGCAACCGTTGATATTAACTTTTAAGCTCGCTCTAACAGCAACTATATTACTGTTGGTGGTTTCAGTGCCTCTTGCCTACTGGCTTGCCTACACCAAGGTAAAATTAAAGCCTGTTGTAGAAACGCTTGTCAGCATGCCGCTGGTTTTGCCGCCAACTGTTCTGGGTTTTTATCTTTTGGTTGCATTGAGCCCTTCTAATATATTCGGTCATTGGCTAGATCATTATTTTGGCTTACGCCTCATTTTTTCTTTCCAAGGGCTTGTTTTTGCTTCAATAATTTATAGCCTGCCGTTTATGGTCCATCCAATCCAAGCCGGTTTTTCCAACCTGGACACAACCCTGGTAGAAGCTTCTTACGTATTGGGTAAATCAAAAATAAAAACACTTTTCAAAGTTCTTTTGCCAAATATACGGCCATCATTGCTCACCGGAATTGTGCTTGCTTTTGCACATACAATAGGAGAATTCGGAGTTGTTCTGATGATTGGAGGAAACATTCCCGGAAAGACAAAAGTAGCTTCTATTGCCATTTATGATGAAGTAGAAGCCTTAAATTACCACACTGCCAATAGTTACTCTCTCATATTGTTTGCCATATCTTTCAGCATTTTACTTACTGTATTTTTAATCAACGGAGGTTATATTAAAAGGTTTTGGAGATGATTGAAATAGCATTACAAAAAGAACTGACAGCCGCAGATGGTATCATGAAATTGGATGTAGATTTAAGAATACAACAAGGCCATTTGGTTACTCTTTTTGGGGATTCCGGAGCCGGTAAAACTTCTATTTTAAGAATGATAGCGGGGTTAATGATTCCTGATGATGGACAAATCAATGTAAATGGAAGCAACTGGATGGATGTAAAAAAGGGGATTTCTCTTAAACCCCAGCAGCGAAGAGTTGGATTTTTATTCCAAAATTACGCGCTTTTTCCAAACATGACGGTTCAGGAAAATCTTACTTACGCACTCGAAAAAGGACAGGATAAGAAAATTGTTGATGAACTTATTGAAACCATCGAGTTGGGTGATTTGCAAAATCGTAAACCAGGAACACTTTCCGGCGGGCAAAATCAACGGGTAGCTCTTGCCCGTGCACTTGTAAGAAAACCCGAAATCCTGATGCTTGATGAGCCGCTTTCCGCTCTTGATACAAAGATGCGTATGAAATTACAGGACTTTATTTTAACAGTCCACAAAAGATATAATCTTACAACAATCTTAGTCAGCCACGATGCTAACGAAGTAATTAAAATGTCTGACGAGGTATTTTTTCTTGAAGGAGGCAAAATTATAAAGCACGGCAAACCTGTCGATGTATTTGCCAGTAAAAGAGTCAGTGGCAAGTTTCAGCTTTTCGGAGAGATCATAAATATCGAAAAACAAGATATCATCTATGTCGTTACTGTGCTTATAGGAGCAAACATTGTCAAGGTTATTGCTGATGAGTCTGAAGCTGATTCTATGAGCATTGGCGATAAAGTCATTGTAGCCTCTAAAGCATTCAATCCTCTTATCCGTAAAATTGAAGAATAATATCTTCCCTAAACGGTCCGCAATTTTTTTGTAAATTTGCATTAGTTTTTCAAACAGGCCCCTTTCATAAGAAAATTTGAGCAGAATATAATCAGCTTTGGCCGTTTGTAAGTAAAGGATGTCTAACTTGTTTCTTTTCATTTAAAGGAAACTGCCTTTCGTCCGGCAATGGCTATTTTTCTGAAAATGGCCTGGAAATATTAACTTTAGGACAATGCGACTTATTCTAATTATACTAACCATGTTTAGTCTCTCATCAAAAGATTTACCCACTGTAGCAAAGGTCGATATCCATCAGTATTCTGGCCAATGGTACGAAATTGCAAGGTTTCCCAACAGGTTTGAAAGAGGCCTCGTTTGTGTAACAGCCAATTATAAGGTCAAAGAGAACGGAAAGATTGAAGTAATTAACAGTGGTCACCGTTCAGATAATATTCAAAAGATTAATGCAGCAAAAGGAACAGCATGGGTACCTGATGATAGATTTCCCGGAAGGTTAAAAGTCAGATTTTTCTGGCCCTTTTCAGGAAAGTATTACATCATTGCCTTGGACAGAAATTACCAGTACGCACTTGTGGGTGATCCATCCAGAAAATATCTTTGGATTCTTTCCAGAACTAAAATATTGTCTGAAGATTCTTATTCTAAACTGTTGGAAATCGCACGTGAGAATGGTTTCGACACAAAAAAATTAATTAAGATCAACCAGGATTGCAATCCATAATCCGGTATCTGTATTAAGTCAGCAAGCTGTTTGTTCAGCTTCTAAAAATGATTAACTATGCGAATTTGGTCCATACATCCCAAATACCTTGATGCTAAAGGGCTGGTAGCTCTATGGAGGGAAGCGTTGTTGGCTAAGCACGTTTTAGAGGGTAAAACAACAGGATACATAAATCATCCACAACTTATTCGATTTAAGAATTCAGAAGATCCTGTTGGTTACATAAATCATTATTTGGTATTTGTTTATCAAGAAGCATTGAGCCGGGGATATCATTTTAATAAAGAGAAAATCGACATGAATTTCAAGCCAGGGGAAATAAAAGTAACTCGAGGCCAAATATTATACGAGACTAAGCATTTGCTCAAAAAGCTGGAGATAAGAGATCACAAAAGATTTTTACAATTTTCAGAAGAAAGTGAAATCAGGACTCATCCCCTGTTTAAGGTTAAGGAAGGTGAAATAGAGTCTTGGGAAAAAACAGAAAACTGACTATCTAGCTCAGTTTTTTAAGATTTCGAAGGATTATTTTATCATTTATACTGCAATTCTATATATAACCATACTTATAAATTCTAAATTTTAAATATTCATGATTGTTACCAAAGTATTTAATTCCATCAACAAACCTGACATTATCGAGAGATCTGAAATTATTAACTTTTTATTCCAAAACCTTGAACAATATGGCGATCCAAAGGATGATATTGAAAAAGCAGTTCAATATGCTCTCAAGGAAACACCTTCTTTTGGCGGATTTGTTCTGGTTTCTTATGAAGGAGAAGAAATCAGCGGGGCCGTTGTAATAAATGAGACTGGTATGAAGGATTATATTCCGGAAAATATTCTTGTATATATAGCAACTCATAAAAATATGCGGGGTAAAGGATTAGGTAAGCACTTGATGAATCAGGCCATAGAGTTGACAAAAGGTAATATCGCTTTGCATGTGGAACCTGAAAATCCAGCTCGTTTCTTATATCAGAAAGTTGGTTTTACCAGTAAGTATATAGAAATGAGGCTGAAAAAATAAATTATAATGGCATATATTACATTAGACACCAAAAAGCTAAAAGAGAATTTCAATTTCCTAAACCAATTATTTCAAAAGAAGAATATTCAATGGACTGTAGTTTCTAAAATTTTGAGTGGAAACAAAGATTACCTGTCTGTTTTGTTAAAACTCGGCATTAAACAAGTTTCTGATTCAAGGGTTTCAAATCTGAGAACAATTAAGAGTATTGACCCGTCTATAGAAACCATTTACATCAAGCCCCCGGCAAAACGTTCCATCAGTAGTGTCGTGAAATATGCCGACATCAGCATGAATACAGAAATTGGAACCATAAAGCTATTGTCCGAAGAAGCTGCCCGCCAAAATAAAGTCCACAAGGTTATTATTATGATTGAGCTCGGCGAGCTTAGAGAAGGTGTAATGGGTGATGATTTTATAGATTTTTACCGAAAGGTTTTCAAACTAAAGAACATTAGTATCGTTGGCATAGGTGCAAATCTTTCCTGTCTTTACGGCGTATTACCCAATCAGGATAAATTAATTCAATTAAGCTTGTATGAGCAATTAATAGAAGCAAAATTCAACAAGCAGATTCCATTTGTTTCCGGTGGGTCTTCGGTTACGATTCCCCTCATTTTCCAAAATCTGCTACCTAAAAGTATTAATCATTTCAGGGTTGGGGAAACGTTGTTTCTCGGTACTGACGTTTATAACAACAAGCCCCTTAAAAAGATGCATAATGATGTATTCAGACTTTATTCAGAAATTATCGAGCTTAGTGAAAAACCTGTAGTACCCACTGGTGAAATGGGCACAAATGTCGAAGGCCTGACTTATAGTTTTGAAGATAAACTTATAGGCACGACCTCTTACAGAGCAATTATTGATCTTGGGTTACTGGATGTAGATGAAAGTCACATTGAACCTGTTGATCCTAACCTTCACTTTGTAGGAGCAAGTTCAGACATGATAGTTATTGACCTTAAAGAAAATGAAAAGAATTACAAAGTAGGTGATTTGCTCGAATTTAAAATGGATTACATGGGGGTATTAAGAATCATAAACTCAAAATATGTTGAGAAAAAAGTTCTGTGATTCTTGTATAAACAGACTTATTGCTTTGTATTTTAGTCTCACCTTTATTCTTTAAAGTTTATTATTTAATACGTTTAAATGAAAACAAGATGCAATTGGTCTAATAAGACCAAAATATATCAGGATTATCATGATTTTGAATGGGGAGTTCCTGTCCATGAGGATCAGAAACTTTTTGAGGCCATCGTTCTTGATGGCGCTCAGGCTGGTTTAAGCTGGGAGACTATTCTCAATAAAAGAGAGAATTACCGGAAAGCATTCGACAATTTTGATGTGGAAAAAGTCAGTTGCTATGATCAGACTAAAGTTGAAGAATTGATGCAGAATGCCGGAATTATCAGGAACCGATTAAAAATAAACGCTGCTATTACCAATGCTAAAGCTTTTCTGGAAATTCAAAAAGAATTCGGAAGCTTTGATCGCTTTTTATGGAATTATGTTGATGGAAATCCTATTCAAAATCATAGAAAAACATTGTCAGAGGTACCTGCTAAAACCGAAATCTCCGACAAAATCAGCAAAGAATTAAAGAAGCGGGGATTCAAATTTGTCGGGTCTACAATTATTTACGCCTTTATGCAGGCCGTTGGGATGGTCAATGACCATACTGTGGATTGCTTCAGGTATGAAGAATTGAAACCTTAACACGATTTCCTGTTTAAATTTATCTTAGAAAAGTTCCAAAAATTTAAAATTTCGCTTTTCAAATTAAAATTAATGGTTAATTTTGCCGCTCGTTCTTGCATAGCAAAGAAAATGTACGGGGTATAGCGCAGTCCGGTTAGCGCACCTGCTTTGGGAGCAGGGGGTCGTAGGTTCGAATCCTACTACCCCGACAGATAAAATTCAGCTTAGGAGAGATGGGTGAGTGGCTGAAACCAACGGTTTGCTAAACCGTCGTACCTGTCAAAGGGTACCGGGGGTTCGAATCCCCCTCTCTCCGCATATTAAAAAAGCATAATGAAGAAATCCCCTGCAAAGTGTCACTTTGTGGGGGTTTTTGTTTTGTCGGCTTCCCAAAACTTCGGCCATTTAATATATGAGTTTTCAAGTTTGATTTTGCAATCATTTCATATTACACCACCAGCTTACAAACAGCGGGGGAAACTCCGGTATCGGCCAAAAAATTGAGTCTATTTATGTGAACGTCGCATCTCCGAGACCCGATGCCGAGTCTTTTTATGGGAACGTCGTATCTCCGAGACCCGATGCCGAGTCTTTGGGGGAGAACGCTGAGCATATTTTTAATAGGCTCCCCTGTTCCCATGAACTTTAGTGCATTTTAGTTCACTTTATGAATTTTAGGCACTTAACGAACCCAATGCATGACCTTTTTTACATAAACGTTGATGAAATTTTCACGAACGTTGACTAAATTTTCATGAATATCGATGAAATTTACAGGAACATCGGTGAAATTTACAGGAACGTTGATGAAATTTACAGGAACATCGGTGAAATTTACAGGAACGTTGACTAAAGTTTCATGAACGTTGATGAAATTAACACGAACGTTGACCTTATTTTCATGAACGTTGATGAAATTTTCATGAACGTTGACCTTATTTTCATGAACGTCGACCTTTTTTTCATCGGCGTTGGGGCCGGGAAACCCAATACTGACTAATCGGAACCCGGCATTGATAGAGTCGCATATAACGACTTAGTCAAAATCCCGGGTATTTTTCCCACCATTCATCATTTGGTTCGCTGGAGTTCCCTTTTATTCTCAGATGCAGGTCCTTGCCCACTTGTTCGACCAGGGCGGAGTCTTTAAGGTTATGAATCCATTTTGGTGGTATTTTATCGATTCCATGAATTAAACCCAGTATGTTTCCTGTTATTGAGCCTGTGGAATCGCTGTCGCCACTGTGGTTTATGGAAAACAGAACTCCTTTTTCAAAGTCATTTTCATAAATCAGACTTGCATACAGGGAAATGGCCAGCGCTTCTTCGGCAATCCAGCCTTGTCCCAATTTTTCCAGGGCTTCGGGTGTGGGGTGACCGGGATCGGATTTTGAACTTTCATACATGAAAAGGGCGGCTTGAACGGCTTTCAATGTTTCATTGTGATTTTCGCGTTGGGTCAACATTTTGATGGCCTTGTCAATGGCCTTCTTAAGTTCTATCCCCACTGCCAGATCAGAAATCAGGGCGGCAAAAAAACCTGCGCTTAAATAACCTGTGGGATGTCCGTGTGTTATTGCGGAAAGCTCGCAAGCTGTCTGAAAGGCGTTTTCAGGATTACCGTAAATCATTAATCCGACAGGAGCCATTCTCATTATGGTACCGCAACCTTTGCTGTTGTTGATGGGGTTGGTTAAGGTACCGGCACTTCCGCTTGCCAATGCTGCGATGCAGGTATTGCCCGGGGCACGTCTTTTAAACAGTCCGTGCTGATTGATTAGCCATCCCTTTTTGACATCAACAATATTGTTTTTAGAGTTTTCCGGGTTGACTCCGATATTTTGAGTGTGAAGCCATCTCAGGTAGGATTGATGTGCTATTTTATTCAAGGCACCTCCTACTCCTTTAAGCGTGGCCCTGTGATGAGCTCTGAGCAAGGCTTCGGCAGTAAATAAACTCATCTGGGTATCATCGGTAAATTCCCCAATCTGGTTTTCAAATTCGACGTAATCGGTAATTCCATTTTGGCCATATCGGGATTGGATTTGCTGCAAGGTTAGAAATTCAACCGGAGCACCCAGGGCGTCGCCTACCGCTCCGCCCAACATGCAGCCTGTGAAATGTTCGACGGATAGCTTTTCTTTTGGTGGATATTTAGCCATTAAATAGTGTGCTTTGAATTGGGTTTATCTGAATTTCCTTTTAAAACAGTTTCCTGGTGAGTTTATGATAGACCTTGTTGTAAAGAAATTTGTGTGGGCTGCGGATCCAGCCGTAACCGCGTGGCATTTTCAGTCCTGCGCGGTTTACCAGGTTTTTCTTTGGGGCAATCCGGTCGGTGATGCGTTTTTTGAAGTTGGGGGTTCTGAAGAGTTTCATCTGGTAATAATTTTTTTGGTTGTTGCAGGTTTGTGGTTTTTTACAGATCAACACTCCAAAGTTAAGGAATAAATCTGCACTTGTTGAAGCTGTATTAGGGAAAAAACGGAAGGCGTTACAAATGCACTCCAGTTTGGGTATAATCTATAAACTTGTGTCATTTAGATAAACATTGCAAATGTTATAAATAGACCCGTCCTCGTTGGGAAAACGAGGACGAGACAGGAGTGGATCAATCTCAACATAAAGAATATCAATAAAATGAGATTGCTTCGTTCCTAGCAACGACGCGTTTTTTTTTGATTTTTTGGCTGTGAATTGAAAAGAACAAGGAAAGCGCTGCAAGCGTGCCTCCAGTTGTGTCTTGTCCTGAAATAGGTTTACAGAAAATGTAAACCAAAATCAGGACAAGTTAGGGACAATGGGGATTAGGGTGGCATGAGATTATTTTTTGTTTGATCTACATTTGCTACATCTACATGGTTTTGTGGTTTCCGGTCTTTTGAAAATTCATGTAGATGCAGGTCATGTTGCTTTAAAATCAAATATATTTTTGGGGTCGATCTTGCAGAAAACCACATCTCCTGACTGACTCTTATTACATTAAAGTTTTGTGCTTTGAGCTGATCAGTTTATACTTGCAGCAGGTAAGTTATTATCTCAGATTTAAAAGAGTTTTAGCAATCGTATCGCGAAGCTCAGGAATTACTTCGACTTCATTGGCGAATGATTTCCATTGGTTTACCGTGTGCTTGATCTCGTCGATGATTTCGGATGCTTTTTTGCTTCTGATGGAATTTCCGATAATCAGGAGGTCGGCTTTGGTAATGTCTTTTCTTTTGCCGTTGATGCTTAACGCGTGCTGGCTGACCCATTCACTGCCCGGACGATAGGCATGGCATATATCATAAGCCGGGGCTAATTCCCATTTTCCGCCTTGTTTCAGTCGAAATGAGAAGTTCTTAGTATGGTCGTCACAATTTTGTGCGATGACATTAAAAACCATTCTTCGAAACATTTGTTCTGCATCCTGATAGCTGAGTTTCAGTTCGCGCATGGTCTGGAATAACTGTTCATAGCTGTAGCTATTGACAAGGTTGTAATCGAAATGCTTCAATGCACAAAAAGTTTGTATGTGATGTTTGGTTTCACTCCCTTCCCTGTCAAAACGTTGGGTCATGAAGTGTGCCCGGCCGTTTTCTTCCAACAACCGTGATGGCATCATCTCAATACCGCATGCTGTTGCCATATTGTAATAGGCCATTTCCACCCGGCCGTACCCGTTGCTGGCACCCAGCTGCACATCGCTTACCCCATCCAGTTTGATGATCCAGTGCTCGAATCCGTTGGGGGCTCTTGTCTGACCCGATTTTACTTCTCCAGTCTTTTTATTCCATGCAATGACAGCTTTAGGTCTTGCTCCGCCGGCCGAAGTACCGATTTTCAGAATATCGAGCACAGCTTTTTCGTCGTCATTTTTCAGATTGGTATTAAAGGATTCCCGCCGGTTCAGCAACTTTTGGGCTATATCCACCAGGCTGTTTATTTCGACAGAGAAAGTCCGTCTGGATTCTTTTAATACCGTGGGTTCAAATTCCAGCGCTCCCATGCCCCGGGTGCCGATAAAGCAGAGCATTTCCACCGGATTCATGCTGCTCTGCGGACGACCCTGCTGTGCCAGCCACATGTTGATGAGTTGATTTCCATACCGATCCGGTAATGCGTCTGCCAACAACCCCGGGAGTCCCCTGAATGTATCGTATGTAGAATTTCTTTCTGTTACAAGTTCCGGAAAGGAGAATATACGATTACCCGTATTCAGGGGCATTTTAATTGGGGCCAAATCCCAGCCAAGCTGTATAAACTTTGGATCGTACTCAAAGGACGCATAGCCCGTCGTCTCGTCCCAGGCTACTGCTCCCACCAGCGTTCCCCATATTTTTACTTCAGCTACGTTCATTTTTTACCAATCCGATTCGTTTGTATTCTGTTCTTTTTTGCCCCGGGCTCTTTGGCGTTTTTCTTTTTGAAGTTTTGCCAAAGCCAGCGGGCTGATGCTTTCCTGTACATCAAACGCAGTCATTATTTGCAGTTGGTCTAACACACGCAGTACCTGAATGAGCGTGGCCAGCGTTACGGTTTCACCCCGTTCCAGGAGACTCAGGGTAGAGCGACTGATACCTGCTTCTGCTGCCAGGGCATCCTGTGTCTTGTTCTGCTCCATGCGGTGGTGCCTGATAAACGCGCCTATTTGTTCTGACACAGCTTTATCGCTCATTGAAGCCCAGTTTATGAATGATTTATCAGTCATAATACTCTTTTATTCATATTAGTGAATGAATTTTCATGCGAATGTAATATCTTTTTTTTGAAATAACAAAATACTTGAATGATTATTCATTCGTTAAGCGAGTATTTTGTATTTTATGAATGATACATCATACGTTAAATTGCACGAGATGATCTTGCGTTAAATAATATGTTTTCTTATTTTTCAGATGAACATTACAAATGTTCTATGTAAATTTTGTCCTTATTGGATCTACGAGAATAAGACATGGTCTTATTCTCGTGGATCATCTTTTTACCATGCCATCCTTTCAATTTTTATTTTTAATCCATTAATTTCATTTCCCCCTTCATTTCGAGGGCTTTTCTCAGGGTGTTTGTTATGGTTCCGAATTTCAGAATATTCTTGTGCCAGTTACTTAATTTGTGCTCATCGGCATCTGAATCGACTTCAAGCGTGTAATGAATCTCTTTCATATAAGGCGGGTTGTCGTTGCGCACGCCACGAATTGTAATTTTTGCTTTCCGGTAAGGAATATGAAGGATTTCGGAATAACGTTGTACATTTTTTAATATACAGGCTGCCAATGAAGTAAGAAGTAACTCCGCAGGGTTAGGTAAAACATCATCACGTCCGGAAGTGGCATCGAAATTAATTTCAGAGCGGTTGGCGGCTGCTATTGCCTGTCCCCCACTCTGAACTGTTGCGGTTATCTGATATTCCAGCATGGTCATTAATTTGAATAGTTTGATTATGATATATTTTTTATAAAAAAAGTTGTTCGAAATTTCACATCACATAATTAAATATGAAACCCACAAAGACAATCCCGATAGCAACAATCCCGACAAAGGCAGTTATCAGTTGCCATTTCAGCACTTTTTTGAGAATGATAATTTCAGGAAGTGAAAGGCCTACGACAGACATCATGAATGCAAGAGCCGTACCAAGAGATACTCCTTTTTCAAGCAGTACGCTTACGATGGGGATAATTCCGGCTGCGTTGGAATACATCGGGATACCCATAATTATAGCCAATGGAACCCCATACCAGTTTTCCTTTCCCAAAAGCGACCCCAGAAAGTCCTGGGGAACATAACCATGTGCCCCGGCACCGACGGCAATTCCAATGATAATGTAAATCCATATTTTGCCTAAAATTTCACTTACTGCTTCGTAACCAGCCCGAAAGCGGTCATAAAAAAGAAGTTTCGTTTCTGCTTCATTTTCATGGCTGGCTTTTACTGAATATACCCATTCGGCAACGTATTTCTCTAAGTGTAATTTACCAATTAACCAACCCGAGAAAATAGCTATAACGAGTCCGGTTCCCACATAAATTACTGCAACCTTCCATCCAAAAAGTCCGATCAGTAAAACAAGTGCAACTTCGTTAATCATTGGGGCAGCAATCAGAAATGAAAAGGTGACACCCAGAGGCACGCCTGCTTCAACAAAACCAAGAAACAGAGGAATCGCCGAACACGAACAAAACGGGGTAACGATACCAAGTAAAGAAGCTAACAAATTACCTGTGAATAATGACTTTCCTTCCAGTACTTTGCGGGTTTTTTCCGGTGTGAAATAGGTCCTGATAATACCCACAATAAAAATTATAAGTACCAAAAGGAGTATCACTTTGGGAACTTCGAAAATGAAGAAACGAAGGGTTTCAGTTAAATGCTTCCCTGAAACCAAACCAAAGATGTTATTAATAGTATAATCGACAACAGGCTGAAGCTTCCAATAGGTGATAATCCAAAGGGTAAGTAAAATGACAGGAATAAACCAACCCTTCATATTTCTATTTATTGCAATTACTTTTTCTCGCATATCCTTCCGTTTTCTATTCGTAATACAACGAACAAAAAGATTAAAAAAATTAGAAATGAACTACCTCGCAGCAGAGCTAACAAAGTATCAAAAAAGAAATTTCTTTTTCTAACGATGCAAGCATCGGAGTATTAAACTCATTTATCCCGATACACTCCGCTATCGGGATTCGTTCGACTTACAAATTTCAATGCGCTACACTTTTAAAATTTGAGTCTCACGAATAAATAGTTATAACATAGTAAACACCCACCCCAATAAATACTATTGAGATGAAACGTCTGAACCAGATCTCAAAGATTTTGAGATTATTGTACCACACCCCAACCTTTGATACAGTAAAAGCGATAAGCCAGGCAAAAATTATCACAGGAACCGCAGTAGCTATTGCAAAAACAACCGGGAGATATAATCCGGCAGGACTTGTAATTGTAATTGGGATAAGCATTCCAAAATACATAACGGCGCTATAAGGGCAGAAAGCCAATGCAAACAAAATACCCAGCATCAGGACGTCCCAATAGTTTTTTGTGCCTTTCTCACCAAATCGTTGGGTTAATTTATAAAACCCTGGGAGCTTAATTTTCAAAATATCTAACATAAATAAACCGATAACAATCAGTAGTGGCCCGATAATCTTTTCGCCATATTTCTGAAAAACGCCAGACATGGAAAACTGGTCCGCCCCCAGAAAAATAACCAATGCAATAAGTGTATAGGTTATTGCTCTGCCTAAAGTGTAAACCAAACCATTTACAAAAACCCGATTTCGATTCTCAATGTCTTTCCCAATAAACCCTATTGCCGTGATATTGGTTGCCAACGGACAAGGACTGATTGCCGTCATTAGGCCAAGAACCAATGCCGTAAAAAAGGGCATTGAGCTATTTTCGAGCAACCCATTAAGAACTTCTCCCATTTTTAAAGTAGGGGTTTGATATTGTCAATCAAAATTTGCCTGAATTTTGCCGGATTCGTCCGGGCGTACATAAAGCCTTGTTGGGTCAGGTTTATTTTTTTATCACCTTTAACAATAAGCAAAGTTTGTCCGGAAACACCCAACTCCTCACCCTTTGCTTTTCCTGCTTCATTGTCGAGATTATAAGCATTAAAGCTGACTTTATTTCCAAATAATTTTTTGACATCAGCCTGAGTTTCGGACTCCACTGCACGACAGGTAGCACAGCGCGCATTAAAATGAAAATAATAAACGTTAACTTCTGTCGGGTTTTCAGTAGTCTTTTTCAAATTACTCACAGATGATTGAGCAAAACCTGTTGCATTTACCAATACAACAATCAGTGCAATGAATGCAATTTTTAATGTTTTCATACTTTTATAGTTTTTGGATAAATAAATCCTTTAGTTCATTTACAGATGGGACTTTCCCTTTGACAACTACCTGTCCATTTATCACTAATGCAGGAGTTGTCATAACACCAAATTTCATGATTTCCATAATGTCTTCGACTTTGGAAACTGTTGCATTCAAACCGGTTTCTTTTACTGCATCAATCGTTGCCCTTTCAAGTGCCTTGCACCTTGGGCATCCTGTACCCAGAATCTTAATGTCCATTTGGATTAGTTTTAAATTCTGATAATTCATTTTATTATTATTTCTTTTAATTCGTTATTCGCAAAACAACGAACTTTTGTAGCAAAAAAATTTTATATTTTCAGAAAATGTTTAAAAAGTTGTTGAGCTTCTTTCCAATTCTCCTGATTCAGACAATATTTTATTCTTGGGGCTTCTGTTTCGCCCTGAATTAAGCCGGCGTCTTTTAGTTCTTTTAAATGCTGTGAAAGGGTAGACTTAGCAATTGGAAGTTCGTCGCTTAAATCACCACTATAGCAACACGCCTGCTGAGAAAGTAATTCCAGTACGTAAATACGCACAGGGTGCGACATAGCTTTAGCGAACCTTGCTGCTTTTTGTTGTTGCAATGATATTACTTCTTTTGAACCCATTTTATTTCGTTAATTTACGAACAAAGATATATATTTCAATAACAAGAATTACTTTATTTTTTCATTTTCTTATAATAGGTGTTCTGTTTTGAATTGACGACAAAATGATTTTCAGAGACCCTTTGCCATAACTTATCCTGTATAAAATTCTTTAAACAAAAAAAAAGGATCCTTTTAGCGTTTATTTTGTACCAGGTGCAGATATTTTAAAATAATATTTTTCAGGATTATAGCATCTGGAATCCGGCGGCGAGTAACACTTTGGGACTTCAATAATTCAAAAATTTACACCATAAATAAATATTTTTAATTAATTTATTGAAAATAAATGCCTAAACTGAAAAATAATACTGATTTTTGCAGATATTTAATACATAATTATTACAATGAACAAAGGAATAGTAAAATTCTTTAACGAATCAAAAGGATTTGGATTCATTAAAGACGAAACGTCTGACAAAGAATATTTTGTACACGTATCGGGATTAAAGGATCAAATTAGAGAAAACGACAGGGTTTCTTTTGACCTTCAAGAAGGCAAAAAAGGACTGAACGCCGTAAATGTTAGACAAGCTTAGTTAACGACTATACAAGACATTTATCATCAAAAGCCTTACCAAAGTAAGGCTTTTTTTTATTCCTGAAACTCACATAATTTCTCTTTAAAACGACTCCCGTCAATAATCAAAAATAGTTATTCGACATTTGATGTTTCCCAACATCCCATAGCCCGCCAGCATCCCCAACCATTTCTCCGGTGGATTCCACAATGCGGTGGCATGGAACAACGATAAAAATAGCATTATCGCCATCGGACATTTTATTATCAAAAAGGGATATGGGCGCGTGAAATACTTTTTTTGAGCCTCCCACACCTGAAATCAACACAGTTAATACCCATCTCTCAGCAATAATTAAGAACATAACAGGAAAATCCACAGCAGGCCAAATGTTTAAAAATGGATTTTCATCTTTAACCCAAAAATGAAATTGACAGACATTAACCGCTATAATAATTACCTTTGCGCCCTCTAATATTTATCATCCACAAGCTTTCTTTTAAATACTTTAAAAGGGGGGAAAAAAATTTGAATAATGCAATTTGAAGATCTGGAAATTATTGAGCCTATTATAAAAGCTCTAAAAGAAGAAAAATATTCTGTACCAACGTCGATACAGGAAAGGGCTATTCCACACATACTAAAAAGGAAGGATGTGTTGGGTAGTGCTCAAACCGGCACAGGCAAAACAGCTGCTTTTGCTATTCCAATCCTGCAGCATCTCTTTCTCGATCGTCAACGGAATAACAGTCCACACAAAATCAATGCGCTTATCCTCACTCCTACGCGCGAATTAGCCATTCAAATTGCTGATAGTTTTTCGACCTATGGGAAATATACAGGAATTAAAAACACTGTCATTTTTGGAGGTGTGACTCAGAGCGCACAAACCAATGCTCTGAAAAGAGGTGTCGATATTCTCGTTGCGACACCGGGGAGACTCCTGGATTTGATGGATCAGGGTTTCATCAGGTTGAAGGATGTTGAATACTTTGTGCTGGACGAAGCAGATCGGATGCTCGACATGGGCTTTATTCATGAAATTAAAAAGATTATTGCCAAATTGCCAGGTAAACGGCAATCCTTATTCTTTTCAGCAACGATGCCAACCAAGATTGTTGAACTTTCCAGGAAAATTCTGAATAATCCCATTAAAGTAGAAGTAAGTCCGGTTTCTTCTACTGCTGAAACAATACAGCAATACCTGTATTATACGAATAGATTAACCAAGAACGATTTGCTTCTCCATATTCTTCAGGATAAAAGAATTGATCAGGTATTGTTATTTTCCAGAACAAAACATGGTGCTGACAGGATAGTCCGTAATTTACAAAAGAAAAAAATAAAAACAGCGGCAATTCATGGCGACAAAGCCCAGAATCATAGACAAAAAGTCCTGAAACAGTTTAAAGAAGGGGAACTAAGAGTATTGGTTGCCACTGATATTGCTGCAAGAGGTATTGACATCGATAAACTAAAATACGTCATCAACTATGATATTCCGAATATAGCCGAAACTTATGTTCACAGGATAGGCAGGTCAGGCCGGGCAGGTGAAGAAGGTGTTTCCATATCTATTTGTGAACCAGAAGAAAATGCGTTTATAAAAGATATTGAAAAGTTAATAAACCAGAAAATAGAAATTATTGATGACAATCCTTTTCCGCAAACCGACAACCCAATGACAGCAACGGAAAAACAAGTATTTGAAATTGAGAAAAAAAGAAGAAAGCAAGAATTTTTTTCGACAAAAAATCAAAAAAGACCAAGTTCATCAAGGTTTAACAGGAAAAAATAAACGCCAGTGATTATTTCATTCCTCCAAGTTACAAACCTTCAGAAGCAGCCTTGTTAGTGCTTCCCTTTTTGTTAATATTTAAAAGGGCCTGAAAAGAGGCCTGCCTGCAAAGGGCGAAAAGGGCCAGGGAATGAACATAAGGATGATCAGTAGTCCAATAGTGAACCAAACCGCTATGGTCTTAAATTTTTCTCTGTCTGTCTGCTTACGTTTTGCTCTTGCCGAACCTATTGTGATTATAATGATTGCCACGATCATCATGATACTATGTTCCATTCCGAAAAAACGGATTTCCTGTTGATGGACTGCCTCTTTGAAATGGTGCAGAAAATAGTCAACCACGGGACTAATAAAATAAAGCCAAAGCCCGAAGATAAGCTCAATATGTACAATGGTAGTCGTCCAATGTCTAACAGAATTGTCAAAGCGGGTAAAATTCCTTTTTGAAAGCAAGCCGCTGTAAGCGCGGAAAATTGCAAAAAATAAACCCGCTACCACAAGCCAGCGGACTAATGAGTGTAATGCTAATATTGTAAAGTACATTTTATGCTGTTGTTAAATTATTTTTATGAAAAAAAACCAAAATTAAATACGCCCAAAGATAAATCAAAAAGTAAGAAATGGGTTGCCCGCCTGCCGAAGACATTAGCCCAGGTGGTTTTACCTGTTTCTGAAATGGATTTAACAATTTCCCAGCAGTAGATGACTTCTGCCCACTCCGGGATGAGAAATGCCCGGATTACCTATTGCCATCCCGGCGGTAGTAATTGTTATCCCGGCAAGGGAAACTGTCATCCCGATCCCTACCGATAATCTCCTAATCTTATCTATGGGCATTCAAACATTAAATATTACCGAGCATGTGTTTTGCACCTTTATTTTAAAAGCGACAGGAAAATTAAAGGCAATACGGTTAACAATTTTTTATATTAATTTCAATTTGTTATCTTCTGTCCAATAGAAAAGACCGTAAGTTTGCTATCGCCTTTTAAAAATATGCATAAATGTTTAAACAACTAAGGCATCTTTAACTCTGATGAATTTGACTGTTATCAATTGATCTTTGAACTCACGCTTCCGCCTAAGCTGGATATTTGCTCGCTTGATCATTGACGCGGCAAATTCATCAGGGTTTCCAATTACATTCCACTAAATTGCTACCTGACTAATGTTTATTTTCCAACACCATGTATGAATAGGGTTGCAGAGTAACCTGATTTCCCAGACTCACTGTACTACCTGAAAACACATCATTCCAGGAAGAATTTGATAAAGCTCCAGGAACTGTAAAATTAACCGTATTGTTTCTCAGGTTGTCAATTACAAAAACGGTATCTGCATTCAAGGTTTTTGTAAAGGCGCAAACATCAAAAGTATCATAGGAAGTAAGTTTTCCACGTCTTACGGTTTCATTTTTATCTCTGAAGCCAATTACTTTTTTGTATTCTGCTGTAACATCAGGATTGATGGACCAGTCAATTTTTGTCGAAGTGAAAGGGAAAGTAAGCCTGAATGGGGTGGCCACTTCCTGTCCATTATAAATAAAAGGAACGCCTTTCATATAAGCCACAACAACAAAGGCTGCCATAGATCCGCTTTTTCCTCCAAACAAGTCCAGAGGAGTTCCATCGGAACTGTTCACATCATGGTTTGTGAGATATCTTACAATTTGATTGGTGTCACTTACGGCCCCCTGATATTCGGATATATTCAAATTATCAATCAACTGAACCGACTTATCATTAGCATAAATAGACTTTAATGTCCCATAAAAGTTAAAGCCGAAATTATAATCAAATCCGGATGCATAATTGGCTGGACGGGTTCCTTCAGCCAGCAAAATATATCTATGCGCAGGGGATAATTTTCTCAAAGTGTCAAGGGCCTGTTTCCAGAAATCTGAAGGCGCAAAATCAGCAAAATCGCAACGGAATCCATCAATGTTTGCGTTCTTGACCCAATATTTCATATTACTGATAATCGTATCTTTCATTTCCTGACTTTGATAATTCAGCTCAGCAATATCCGTATATCCGTTAGGACTCTGGATGGTACCGCTATTATCCCGCACATACCAGGACGGATGATTCTGAATCCAACTGCAATCCCAGGAAGTTCCATCCGTAATCCAGTCCAGGATAACAGCCATGCCCAGGTTATGAGCATCAGATACAAGATTTCGCAAATCACTTAGCGTTCCGAATTCAGACCCCACTTCACGATCATTTTTTATGCAATATGGAGAGTTAATAGATTTTACCTGGCCTACAGGGTAAATAGGCATCAGATATACAACATTTGCCCCAAGTGCTTTTATACTATCCAATCGATCGATGACACCCTGGAAGTTGCCAGCTGCACTAAAGCAGCGCATATTCACCTGATATATGACAGCATCACGAGGATCAGGGACACCGTTAAAAGGAGTACCATACTGAATTGTATCGGATTGGTTCGGGTTCTTGTTTCCGGAGTTCGAGGCTGTAGTTGCATTGTTTTTGCTGCAACTGGCCAGAAGTAAAATAAATGAAAGAAAAAGAATTCGTTGCATTGTTATACAGTTTGGAAATATTAAAGAGATTATGTTTTGGAATCTATTCATTTCAGATTATGAAATTATTTGTAACCGTTAGGTGACCACAAATAAGTCATTATTTGATTTAATTACGAGCCATAAGAAGGAATTTCCTCTTTATTTAGTTATTTTTAACACCATAACACGTGTAGTCAACGACTTTGTACAAATAGAAATGGTATAATTACGACCAGAATGAACAAGAGTATTCTGAGTTTTTGCATTGTCCCTAGAAATGAGAATTTTCAGAATAAACAACATTTCCCTTACTGTCAATACAAAAAGAAATTACCCAGGGATCATTAGTTCTGTCATTTTTGAATTCTAGTAAGGTACTAAAGGCTGTACTTTAAAATAAACCCAAAGAGATACCAAGATCTGCGTTAGTTAATTGTAAAATAAATGATTTAAATCTGAAAACTACTTACGTCTATCAAAACTCAATATCCAAACTCACCGGGCAATGATCAGAGCCCGTAACTTCAGGATGAATTTCAATGTTTTTCACTTTGTCGATGAGCTTAGGGCTGATGATAAAATAATCGATACGCCAGCCTGCATTCCGGGCTCTGGCGCTAAACCGGTAACTCCAATAAGTGTAAGCCACCTTTTCAGGGTTCAGGTGCCGGTACACATCCACAAATCCGGCACCCAGCAATCGATCCATTCCATCAATTTCTATCTGGGTGTAGCCTGCTGTTTTATTGTAATTAGAATCTGGGTTCTTCAAATCAATTGGACGATGGGCCACATTGAAATCACCACAGGAAATTACAGGTTTGAGATTCTCCAGTTTTTCAAGATATTCCTGGAATACAACATTCCATTGTTCCTTGAAATCCAATCGTTTTAAACCATCACCACCGTTTGGGGTATAGACAGTAACGAGATAAAAATCTTTATATTCAGCAGTTATAACCCTTCCTTCCCTATCAAATTCCGGAATATCTATTCCATAGGTTACTTTAATCGGCTTCTGATTAGCCAGAATAGCAGTGCCGGAATATCCTTTCCGTTCAGCAGAATTGCTAAACAACTCATGCCCGTTTATAAAGTCAGCCAAAGCTTCCTGCACCTCGTTCTCCTGTGCTTTTGTCTCTTGAAGACACAAAATATCAGGATTTATATTATTTACAGACGCTGAAAAATCTTTTTTCATTACAGCTCTGATTCCATTAACGTTCCAGGTCGTAATTCGCATAGAGAATATAATTTTATTGTGAGTGGTAAAATTAAAAAATTACTTAAAACCAGATTTATAATATGACTCTATCGTTCCTCTATTTTCTTAGAGAAAATAATTCCATAAAATTTACTCCGGTTTGTTTTTGCCATAATTGGCATTTAAAAATTTGTTTAACTTCCGCTCCAAATTTTAAAAACATGAGAAACCGATTTTTACCACTTTTTTCTTTCCTGTTTTTATTCTTTCAGATTACAGGAATAAATGCTCAGACAAGTTCATATGATCCGCATAAAGCGTTTGATCCGCTTTTTGATTCACAATCCGCTACTATTTACAGAAGTTCAGATGGAGAACCTGGTCCCGGTTACTGGTCAAATCGTACAGACTATAAAATTTACGCTACATTGGATACAGTTCAAAAATCCATATCAGGTAACGAAACCATAACTTATACAAACAATAGTCCTGACAAACTTTCTTATTTGTGGATTCAACTTGATCAGAACAGATTTGCAAAGGATTCGAAAAGCGCAGCTATTTCAAAGCAGCTTTTTAATCCCAAAAAGTTTGATGGAGGATTTAATATTGAGTCGGTTGAAGTTGAATCAAACGGGAAATTCATTCCAGCTGATTACATAATAAATGATACAAGAATGCAAATCAGACTTGCTAAGCCTATAGCAAGCCGCGGTGGAATTATAAAAATCAGGATTAAGTACAATTTCGTGATTGCCCCACAGGGTAATGGAAGATCCGGTTGGATGCCCACCAAAAACGGTCCTATTTTCGATGTAGCACAATGGTTCCCCAGAATGGCTGTTTATGATGATTTAGTTGGATGGAATGTGCTTCCATTTTTAGGAGCGGGAGAATTTTATCTTGACTATGGAGATTATGATGTAAGTATTAATGTGCCGTGGGATCAGATTGTTGTTTCATCCGGAAGTTTGGAAAACCCTCAGGATGTTCTGACAAAGAAAACAATAGAAAGGCTTCAAAAAGCTGAAAACAGTGATAAAACAGTCGCTATCAGAACTGAAAAAGATATCAATAACCCAAATTCAAGACCTGTACAAAAAGGAAGGCTCGTGTGGCATTTTAAGATGAACAACAGTCGTGATTTTACATGGGCAAGTTCCAAAGCTTTTCTTTGGGATGCTGCGAAGGTGAATCTTCCTACACATAAAAAATGTTTGGCCATGGCGGTCTACCCTGAGGAAAGTGCAGGAAAAGATGCCTGGGACAGAGCCACTGAATTTCTAAAAGGAAGTATTGAAATTTTCTCTAAAAACTGGTATCCTTACCCCTATCCTACAGCCACGACTGTTGGCGGTCCTGTCGGAGGAATGGAATATCCCGGTATAGTATTTTGTTATTGGAAAGCCACTGGAAATTCTTTATGGATGGTTACAAATCATGAAATTGGACATAACTGGTTTCCCATGATCGTAGGTTCCAATGAAAGAAAAGATGCCTGGATGGACGAAGGGTTCAACACATTTATCGATATCTATGCTACAGATGATTTTAATCATGGAGAATTTGCTCCCAAACGCGATAACGAATACGACCCTGACGGAGGAAGTCCTGCCCGTGGTATTGTTCCTTTAATGACAACTCCGGGTGTTCCACCCATTATATCTTATGCAGACGGAATTCCTTATAAATATGTCCATCCCCTGGAATACTATAAAACTGCTTTGGGACTGGTTATGCTTCGTGAAGACATTCTTGGCCATAAACGCTTTGATTATGCATTCAGGACTTACATTCGAAGCTGGGCATACAAGCATCCTTCACCCATGGACTTCTTCCGCTGTATGAATAATGCTTCAGGCGAAAATCTGAACTGGTTTTGGAAAGGATGGTTCATAAAGAACTGGAAATTAGACCAGGCTATTACAGATGTAAGATACGTCAACAACGATCCAAAACAAGGTGCAATGATTACACTCGAAAATAAAGATCAATTGGTGATGCCTGTTACCCTTGAAATTACCGAAGCAAATGGTCATAGTGCACGCGTAAATCTCCCGGTTGAGATATGGGAAACCGGTGGAACTTATACATTCCTGTATAATTCAACAAGTCCATTAACAAAAGTGGTGCTGGACCCGGATGAAGTACTTCCGGATGTAAATGCTTCAAATAATGTTTGGACCTCTGCTACTAAATAGATAAAGGAGCAAAATATTTTTTTGTCTGCTTAAAATCAATGGTGTAATAAAACATGATTAATTTTTTGTTACATCCATTGGAAAATTTGAGCCTCAAGATTAAATCAGTACTTTTGCGATATCAAAATTAAGCTGTCATTATGAGAAAAAATATCGTTGCCGGAAACTGGAAAATGAACAAAACATTTTCTGATGCCGAAGAATTAATTGATCAGATCGTGGTTGACATGGAAAACAAAGATCTGAAATGCGAACTGATTATTTGCCCCCCTGCTCCGTTTTTGGAAATGGCTTCAGATTATGCCGAAGAAAGCCGTCTCAAAGTTGGTGCACAAAACATCAATGAGCATGAGTCAGGTGCCTACACCGGAGAAATTTCTGCTCCCATGCTGGATTCTATCGATATAGAATACTGTATTATTGGTCACTCTGAAAGGAGAAAGTATTTCCATGAAACTGATGAACAATTGGCACAAAAAGCTAATTTGTTGTTAGACTACGGAATCAAACCTATTTTCTGTGTTGGTGAAGTATTGGAAGAAAGAGAGAACAATACTCATTTTGATGTAGTTAAAAAACAAATGGAGGATGGCATGTTTCATTTGAATAGTGATGAATTCTCCAACGTTATCATTGCTTATGAACCTGTATGGGCAATCGGTACCGGTAAAACGGCAAGTCCGGAACAAGCCCAGGAAATGCATGCTTATATCAGGAAGCTGATTCTTGAAAAATACGGAAAAGAAACTGCTGAAGAAGTCAGCATACTTTATGGAGGAAGCTGCAATCCGGGTAATGCCAAATCATTGTTTTCACAGGAAGACGTGGATGGCGGATTAATTGGCGGAGCATCCCTAAAATCGGATGATTTTCTGGCAATTGCCTCAAGTTTCGAATAAGCACATAATTTTAATAGGATAACTTTTCCAGACTACATTCCTCTTATGAATTACTATCAATTAAAACTGCCGATACGAGAATCTCAGGAACAAAATGACATCCTGATGGCACAATTGTCTGCATTAGGGTATGAAAGTTTTGAAGAAACTGAAACTTTACTACTGGCTTATATTCAGGAGAATGATTTCTCGAAAGAAACTTTAGCAGAGATTCCTGTTTGCAAAGAGCTATCAGAAAAAGACAAGCTCAATATAGAATTCATCAAGGAACAAAATTGGAATGCGGTCTGGGAAAGTAACTATCCTCCTGTACTTATTGAAAATAAATGTTATATCCATGCCCCTTTTCACGAGAAAAGGTCTGACGTTGATTTCAACATTCTGATAAATCCCAAGATGGCTTTTGGTACCGCCCATCATGAAACTACTTCGCAGATTATTAAACTACTTCTGGAAGAAGATTTAAGCGGTAAAGAAATATTGGACATGGGTTGTGGAACCGGGGTGCTGGCAATTCTGGCTTCCATGAAAGGAGCTTTCCACATTGATGCTGTCGACAATGATCCATGGGCTTTCAATAATACGGAAGAAAATGTTGAGCAAAACAACATCAAAAATATCAAGGCTCTTCTCGGTGATGCCTCACTCCTAACCCAGTCAGAGAAATACGATATTATCTTTGCCAATATCAATAAAAACATTCTTTTGCAAGACATTCCGACCTATTCAAAAGCATTAAAACCAAAAGGTGATATTTATTTCAGTGGGTTTTATGAAGTAGATCTGGAGCAGATAAAAAGCAAAGCTCTGGAGAATTCTTTGCATTACATCAAACACATTTCAAAAAACAATTGGGTTGCTGCAGTATTCCGGAAAGTTTAACCATTCCATGAGCTATTCAGATGTTCTTATTTAATTTTTACATTTGAACATGGAACTTATAAAATTGGTAAGCGGCTTTCTTTTGGCCTATTTACTGGGCTCAATTCCAACTTCTGTTTGGGTTGGAAAAATATTCTATCATGTCGACATTCGCAACGAAGGCTCCGGAAATGCAGGGGCAACCAATACCATAAGAGTACTTGGTATTAAAGCTGGCATTCCTGTTATTATTGTGGATGTAATGAAAGGCTTTCTTGCGGTTTATTTTGTTCACTTTTTTACTCCTCCTTCCTGGTCAGTCTCACATCTTATTTATGCTCAGATTACAGCTGGATTTATTGCTGTATTAGGACATGTTTACCCTGTATTTGCAGGATTTCGGGGAGGCAAAGGTGTTGCCACACTGTTGGGAATGGGGATTGCTGTTTATGCATCAGTAATATGGGTTCCTGTTGTTATTTTCCTGATCGTTCTGCTTTCAACAGGATATGTTTCTTTAGGCTCTATGCTTGCAGGGATTTCTTTTCCTGTTACTGATATTTTAATATTTCATGACCATCATCCGGGAAAGGTTGTCCTGGCAATACTTGCAGCCATATTTCTAATTTTCACTCATAGAAAAAATATTGGACGTTTAAGAAAAGGGACTGAAAACCGTTTTCATTTCAAAAAGAAATCAAAAATCAAAGATTAAAAATTATCTCAGATTTTATATAATGAAAAAAGGGCACCCCGAAAGGGTGCCCTTTTTCTTTAAAACCCAATATAAAAACTAATTTCCTAATAGTTCGAGCATTTTACTTCCAATTTCAGCAGGAGAATCTACAACATGAACGCCACATTCTCTCAAAATGGCCTTTTTAGCTTCAGCTGTATCAGCTTTTCCACCGATAATAGCTCCGGCATGTCCCATCGTACGTCCTTTTGGAGCGGTTGCTCCGGCAATAAAACTTACTACAGGTTTGGTACCTTTTTCTTTAATATAATAAGCAGCGTCGGCTTCCATACTTCCACCAATTTCACCGATCATTACAATGCCTTCAGTTTCCGGATCATCCATAAAAAGTTCAACAGCTTGCTTCGTAGTAGTACCAATGATAGGGTCACCACCAATTCCAATAGCCGTTGTCTGACCTAATCCCACTTTGGTTAACTGATCAACTGCCTCATAAGTCAAGGTGCCAGAACGTGAAACGATTCCAACCCTACCCTTTTTGTGAATAAAACCTGGCATGATACCAACTTTTGCTTCACCTGGAGTAATAACTCCCGGACAATTGGGGCCAATCAAACGGCAATCTTTACCGGAAAGATATTCCTTGACTTTAACCATATCTTCGGTTGGAATACCTTCAGTAATACAAATAATCACCTTGATACCGGCTTCAGCTGCTTCCATAATAGCATCTGCAGCAAAGGCAGGTGGTACAAAAATCACAGAAACATTGGCTTGTGCCTGATCAACAGCATCTTTAACTGTGTTAAAAACCGGTTTTTCAAGATGAGATTGTCCACCCTTTCCAGGTGTAACACCACCAACAACGTTTGTTCCGTATTCAATCATCTGGGAGGCATGAAAAGTGCCTTCACTTCCCGTAAATCCCTGAACGATAACTCTGGAATCTTTATTAACTAAAACACTCATTGAATATAATTTTATTTGATCTGTAGAAAGAAGTTCCAAAGGTAAAAGGTTTTTTGTATACAATTGAAAATTCTTGAGTATTTTTGTTATTTATTAATTATTATAAATTAACCCATGACAACCTATAATTCAAACAATTACAACGCAGATACTATTTGTGCACCGGCTACTCCTCCAGGCATGGGAGCTATCGCAATTATCAGAATGTCAGGCAAGAACAGCCTCCCTATAGTATTAGGAATTTTTAAGGATTCAGTTAGTAAAATAACCTCCGTAAATATAAAAGACCGGTACCAGTATTTTGGACAGATTTACGATGGTGATAAATTGCTGGATGAAGTTCTGGTAAGTTATTTTAAAGCTCCTCATTCCTATACAGGAGAAGATGTAGTAGAAATATCCTGCCATGGATCAGAATTCATTCAATCAGCGTTGGTACAACTCCTGATTGAAAAAGGCGCCAGAATGGCCAGTCCCGGCGAATTTACTATGAGAGCCTTCCTTAACGGAAAAATGGATCTTTCACAAGCTGAAGCTGTAGCAGACTTAATTGCTTCAGAATCTATCAGTGCCCACAAAATGGCAATTCAGCAGATGCGTGGTGGATTCTCTCACAAAATCACTGACTTGAGGAATAAAATGGTTGAGTTTGCTTCTCTTATCGAACTTGAACTGGACTTTAGCGAAGAAGACGTGGAATTTGCGGACAGAAGTAGATTTCTCGAACTTGTGGGCAAGATTAAAACTGAACTTATACAGCTGAAAAATTCTTTCAAGATGGGTAACGTGCTAAAAAAAGGAATTCCGGTTGCTATCGTCGGTAAACCCAATACGGGAAAATCTACCCTTCTGAATGCTATTTTAAATGAAGAAAAAGCCATTGTATCAGAAATTCCAGGTACCACCCGCGATGCTATTGAGGATACAATAGCGTTGGAAGGTTATTCTTTCAGATTTATTGATACTGCAGGATTACGACGATCTGATGATATGATTGAAAACAAGGGCATTGAGATAACCCGTGACAAAATCAATCAGGCATCTCTGATTCTTTACGTTTGTGATATAAGCGAAGAAGATAAACAAGGGATTGGAGAAATTTTGGAAGAATTCAAGTCATATATACAGGATAATGGCAGACATTTTATTTTAGTAGTTAATAAGATAGACATGCTTAAAGAAATTCCTGCTCATTTCAAGGAATTCTTAGAACTTGAGACTGTATTCGTATCAGCAAAGAGGAAAGAAAATATCCATCTATTGGCAGAAGCCTTGGTGAATCATGTTAAAAATGACAGTCTTACTGATGAAATATTGGTGAATAATTCAAGACACTTCGAAGCCATATCCAATGCACTGAACAGTATAGAAAGTATTGAATACGGTTTCCATAAGAATATCCCTACAGATCTTATAACTATTGATATTCGTCAGGCTCTTTATTATTTAGGCTCTATAACCGGTGAAGTA
>JACZJI010000073.1 GCA_014860665.1 Bacteroidales bacterium
TATTTTATTTTTACACTTTATATCGTGACAAAAATTATACCATAAATATAGTGTATAAAATCAACAATAACAAGAAGTTTCTTACCCTCCGAAATAAATATTTATATTTCGGATACAACGGGTTTTCCATACAGCGAACGAAAACTTCACTACATGCCGTGTTTCACTTTGACCTTGCAGGAGAGTATTTTTTCAATCCATCCGTAGAAATACCTGAGCGTTCCTTTTATGATTTTGATGCAGTTGGAGATGATGCGATAGAGAATTTAGCATTTCAGATTGGAATGGTCGAGCTTATAAGTTATTGGAAAGCTGCCTGTCCTCCCAAAGTAATTATCAAATGCGGGCATCTGACTGAGCATCAGATTAAATGGTGGAAAAAATTGTATTTCAATGGATTGGGAGAGTTTTTCTATCTTAATGGCATTGAAACTGATGAGGAAACCTTTATGGAGATCTCTTCAGAAGGCAAATCTTTTTCTGTTTCGGATTTACAGTTGAGTCCCAAAAAAGTGCTGGTTCCGATTGGTGGGGGAAAAGATTCTGTTGTCAGTCTGGAAATTTTGAAAAACAGTGAATTTCAGGTTTTGCCATACATAGTTAATCCCAGAGAAGCGTCTGTCAGGACAATTCAAATTGCCGGTTTTAATGAACAGAATTCAATCATTTTGAACAGAACGCTGGATAAAGAATTGCTAAAACTAAACGAACTGGGATTTCTGAACGGACACACGCCTTTTTCCGCTTTACTGGCATTTACATCATCGCTGGCGGCCCTGGCAGCAGGAGCAAAATACATTGCTTTGTCCAATGAAAACAGCGCCAACCAAAGCACAGTACCTGATTCTAAAATCAACCATCAATATTCCAAATCATTGGAGTTTGAAAATGATTTTTCAGAATATTTGAGACAGTATGTTCACAATGGACTTGAATATTTCAGTTTTTTGAGACCTTTAAACGAATTGCAGATAGCTGCTTTGTTTTCTGAATTTCCTCAGCATTTCAAAAGCTTCAGGAGCTGCAATGTTGGCAGCAAAGCTGACAAATGGTGTGGTCATTGCCCCAAATGTCTTTTTACGTATATTATCCTTTCACCTTTTGTGGAAAAAGATACGCTTCGCGATATCTTTGGCAAAGATCTTTTGGAAGACAATTCACTGGAACATGTTTTTAAGGAATTATCCGGTTTAGAGGAAGTCAAACCTTTTGAATGTGTAGGCACGCCAGAGGAAGTAAATGCAGCTCTTTGGAAATCATCATCTAAATTTGAAAAAAAATCTGCTTTGGCAGAGGAGTTCATAAATATCTATAATAACCTTAGTGAGACTGATTTTAATCAATTACTTCAAAATTTGAGCACTGAACACAATCTTCCGGAGTCTTTTTTTAAACTTTTAAATACGGCCTTTCATGACAGAGAAGTTTAATCCCTTCTTTGAAGGAAAGCGAAACGTCCTGATTTTGGGATTTGGAAGGGAAGGACGGTCTATGTTTCGATTTCTGCAGAAATATTATCCTGAATTGCCCGTTGGTATTGCCGACAAAAACGGAAATTTAAATCAGGAAAAAGATATAAATGCCAGTCTGCATGTAGGAGAGGATTATCTCAAAGCTCTGAGAGATTATGATCTGATCATTAAGTCTCCCGGCGTTTCTATTGGAAATCAGGAAATTGACACCTCAAAGAAGATGACCTCCCAAACGGAATTATTTCTTTCAGTTTATGGAAACCAAACAATAGGAATTACCGGAACTAAAGGGAAATCCACCACGTCCACTCTCGTTTATCATTTGTTGAAATCATCCGGAAAAGACACTCTTTTGCTGGGGAATGTTGGCTCACCTGCTTTTGATTCTATTGAAAAGATCAATGATAAAATACTCATTGTTTATGAGCTTTCTGCCCATCAACTGGAGCATGTACATCATTCCCCACACATTGCCGCTTTATTGAATATCTTTCCTGAGCATTTAGACTATTTTCAAGATTTCAACGCATATAAGACTGCTAAACTGAATATTTTCAAATATCAAGTTCAAGATGATATTGCTGTTACCGGAATGCCAACAGAAACCGGACGCGCCTGTTATACAATGAAATCAGCTCAGGAAGAGATTGAAGACCTGCTGGGAAAAGATGTTTCTGGTTCACAACTTTTGGAGATGGCACATCTGAGAGGTCAGCATAATCTTGGAAATATATTACTCGCATTGCGTGTTGTGCAAGCCGCCGGTATTCCTGCAAAAGAAAGTTACCGCCATCTTTTTACATTTCAACCTTTACCTCATCGTTTAGAGCATATAGGAGAGTTCGGAGGAATAGAATTTTACAACGACAGTATTTCTACTGTACCACAATCTACAATGGCCGCTATTTCAAGCCTTGGTGACCTGGATGCTATAATTCTGGGTGGATTCGATCGTGGACTGGATTATTCAGAGCTTGTAGATTTTCTTAGAACCAGTACGATAAATTATCTCTTTTTTATCGGTAAGGCCGGAATAAGGATGTTTGATATTTTTCAATCACAGTCTAACAACAAAAAACTATTTGTTGTAAAACGACTGGAAGATGTTTTTGAAATTCTGGAACAGACATCAGATATTAAAAAATGCCTGCTATCGCCGGCAGCGGCCAGTTACGATCAATTTACCAATTTTGAACATCGGGGAGAACATTTTAAAATGCTAGCCCGACAGTTTTCAAAATCTAAAGCATAAAAAAAACGGGGATTTAACCCCGTTTTTTTTATGCTATTCTGTTTTTTTTTCTTTTGGTTCTTTTGGTTCTTTAGTTCCTGCAGTTTTTTTCTTTACTGCTGACTTTGCAGCTTCTGTCTTTTTTTCTTTGTCAGGCTCTGCCTCTTTTTTTGTTTCAACCTTAACTATTGCTGAAGGTTTTGCAAGTTCAATTGCATTTCCTGTTGTTTTCACAGGAGCCTGTTTCTTTGCCGTCTTTTCTGCAGCTTCAGCCTTTAAAACGATTTTCTTCTTTTCAGTTACGAGATCATTACTTCTCTTGTGTTTCGGTCTACGAACCCCAAACGAACCATTTATGATTTTGCCTCTTCGGGTTTTTTTGTCGCCTTTTCCCATAGTATTTTATTTTTAAAGGTGAATAATTCCCCCAAAGTTATTAAAAATTATGCATTTTCAAAATCAAAATGTCTTATTCTTTCGTAGAAAGAATTCTCTTTCAAAAACATCTGATCTTGCCACACTTCTGCGAGTCCATTCCAACAAAATTTCTTTCTTCTCAAATTCAGTCAGTTGCCAGTTTATATCAGATTTTCTCAGTTTTTCAGTAAGAGTAAACAACGTCAGAGCAGCTGAAACAGAAATATTATAACTTTCAGTAAAACCATACATCGGAATCCACAAATATTCATCAGCATTATCAATCGCTTTTTGAGTAAGCCCTTTGAGTTCTGTTCCAAAAACGATGGCCAGTTTGTTGTCCAGTTGTAATTCGTCTAATGACTTTCCGTGAGAATGCGGCGTAGCAGCCACAATTTTATATCCCTTTGCGTGCAAAGCATTATAGGCTGTCATAGTGTTATCTTCCTTCTCATTATAGTGAATCAGATTTAGCCACTTTGAAGAACCCATAGCAACCTGTGGATTCACATGATACCGGTTTTTATTCTCAATGATATGAATATCCTGAACCCCCGTAAGGTCAGCGCTGCGAAGAACAGCGCTGGCATTATGGGGTTGATAAATATCTTCCAGAACAACAGTGAGATGCCGGGTTCTGAACTGAATTATTTTTTCAAAAAGTTGTTTTCGGTTATCGGTCAGAAAACCCGATAAAAAGTCATAAAACTCCTGATTAAATCCGGTATCCATAAAAACACAAATTCATTAAACTACAAATCTTTAGGCGGATACATAGCATTCCACCATTCAGGCTGGTTTTTCAAATATTTGGCAAACCAGGCGAAAATCGTTTTCTGCCATAAAATCCTTTCTTTGTAATCCAGAATATGATGGTTCTGTCCCTTGATTTCCACCAAATCAGCCGTTTTCCCTAAAATCTTTAAAGCAGTATAAAACTGAATACTTTCTCCTGTAGGAACGTTGGTATCGGCTGTTCCGTGCAGAAGTAATATTGGGGTATTAACCTTGTCAGCATTGAACAACGGACTCTGATCAACATATAATTTCTTGTTATTCCAGGGGAAACTGTTTGCTGACGCAACAGAACTATATGAATATCCCCAATATCCCTGTCCCCAATAAGAACCTATAAAACTGATTCCAGCATGATCAACAGCCGTTTTAAAGATATTAGTCTGCGTTTGCAGCCACAGTGTCATATATCCGCCATAAGAGGCTCCGATGCAGCCTACATTATCAGCATCGGCATTTGGATGAGCTTTCAGGAATTTCTTGGTGCCCTCAATAATATCCTGAGCATTTTCTTTACCCCAACCATTCACGTGAAGTGCAGAAAACTTCTGTCCAAAACCGGTAGCTCCACTGGGCTGCAAGGTATAAACCATATAACCCATCGCAGCAAAAAGGTTTAGAGGGTATCTGCCACCAAAATCTCGCGTTGTTGGTACAGTACCTCCATAGTAGTAAACAATGAGAGGATATTTCTTGTTAGGATCATAATTGGGGGGATAATAAACCCGGCCTTCAATAGTCCATCCCTGCTTATCCACAAAATTCCAGTTTTCCGTTTTACCGAATTCTATGTTTTTAAAGAATGATTTTTCAGGATTTGAAACTTCTGAATCCTTACCACTGGAAAGATTATAGACCCATCCGGTAGCAGGAGTGGAGATACTTGTTCCTGAATAACTCATCTCAGCGCTTTTAGCTGCAAAGCTCATCTGGTTGATTACATCTACATGTGTATCCAATTTCTGAAACTGTTTTGTTTCAGGATTTAACTTCCAGATATCCTGATAAGACCGATCAGAAACGAGGAAATAAATTTGTTTATCGAAAGGATTCCAGTAAGATTCCAGCAAAGCCGGATTAAAATCCTTTGTCAATGGCGTAACTTTATGGTCATTCAAATTAAACAGGTAAGCCTGCAGGTCAAAATCATTGGGAATTACACCCTTTTTAAGAACATTTCCGGCACCATTGAACATGGAAGGACTTCCGGTGACTAAAAGCTGTTTCCCATCGGGAGAATAGACCGCATCACCTCCAAAACTGGCATACCAAAGTGTATCCACTTTCATAGTATTCAGGTTCATTTCCATCATCACCTGTTTTGTATAAGGACGTTTAGTATAATCTGGGAAACTTTGCGAAATCAGAATTCTCTGATCATCCGGTGAAATATCTTCCAATGAATTTGTTAAGTAGCCATAAGTGAGAGGAGTTACGGAAAAATCACTCATTTTCAGCATAAATAACTGTGTTCTTGTGCGGTACCAGGGCCAGCGATCTTCCATCCCTCGAACCATAAACACACCTGTCGTATTTTTCTCATATTTCTCTTCAACAGAAAAAACCAGGTATTTTCCGAAATGATCCCATTGATAACCAGCGAAATCTTCCAGCTTATCCATCAGTATCTTTTCCTGATGCGTGTCCAGATTATAGCACATTAAAGCCTCTGAAACACCGTCTTTGGCCACATATGAGATTTTATGTGAGTTAGGAACCCATTCTGCCTGGCTGCGATCGCTGTGCAATGAACTGAAAACAGTCTTGTTATCAGAAACCTGCTTCACTTCAAACCAGTTTATTGTTTTTCCATCGGGAGGAAAAGTTTCAGAGAAATTTAAAAGCACCAGTTTGCCATCATCAGAAATCTGAGTATTTGTGAGCATTTTTCCTTGCAAAATGTGTGTAATATCCAAAAACTGCTCATCAGAAGTTGACAGATTAATAGCCTGATCGGTAAATTTCTTATCATAAGAAACTTTAGCACTAACCTGCCATTTTTTACCGTCTTTTTTCTGGAAAAGGCTCTTGATGAGAACCAGATATTTACCCGGTTCCAGTTTTACAGAAACACCTTTTGATTCTTCCTTTCCATCGGAGTTATAATTTGAAAGCTTTAGCTCTCCGTTGACAAATAGCTCAAAATCCTGGGCTGTATTCACCTCTATTTTAACAGGAACATAACGATTGGCCTGAATATAAAATGCTTGCCAGTTTAAAGCCAATGGGCTATCCGAAGTCAAAGAATTTTCATCCTGATTCTCCCAAATGACTTTCTTATCTTCGGAAAACAGAAACTCAGCGCCAGCTTTCACATCAGCAACCGGTTTTTGTTGGAATTTCAAAAGGTCCGCCTGGCTGAACGGTTTTCCCATCATGTTATTTTTTTCATAAAATGCGGGCATTTTTACTTCAACCGGACCAGCATTAAGCCAGTGGGATACAACCACAGTCTGTTGCTCGGTCTCCTGAGCATTCGCTAACGAGAAAATGCCCGAAAAGAGCATTATCAAAAGGGTAAATAATAAATATTTTTTCATGAGTTTAATGATTAATATTTGTGTCCATATTCAAATCTAAATCCTTTCTTTTTTCCGGTATTTTAAGAGGAGGGGGCAGAGAAGGAAAGTCCTGATCTCCCTGGTCCAATGACGAACCCTGAGGACTTAGGATTTTCTGGTTGATATCCATAAGCATCATGGCCTGAATTTTTGTACTCACATAATTAGCCGGGATTTCGAAAATGGTTTCATTAATGTTTACTTTTCTGACACTCTTCACTATTGAAACCAATTTTTCACCATCGGGGAGAAAACGAATTTTTTTCATCACAAGCCCATGATAAAGCAATTTATCATATTCTGCTGAGCGGGTTTTATATGCCTTTCCTGTAACAGGGTCTATAGCCTGCATCAGTTTAATCATGACGTTTATATTTAAATGCTCATAAGGATCGACAGCCTGTGTTACCCAAAGTTCTTCAACCAACACTGAATCCACATTGACCTGGTACATCTTTACAGGATATCCTAAAATATTTGCGGTTTTGTTTGTCTCAATAATTGAAATGTTTGGAATTGTTGAAGGAACGGTATCGTTCAAAGCTTTCTCTCGTTTTTTTCTCTCAATTGCATACATTTTACGCAATGTATCCTGTTTATCAGGCGGAGCATGCTGTATCAATTCCTGCATTTGCTCGTCAGCAATTTCAAAAATCTGTTGCCGAAGCTGCGATGCTGTGCCTTGCCAATAAGCCTGGTGCTGGCCAAAAATTAAAGTAATTCTTTGTTGCGCAAGATCAAAAATACTAACAGAGCTTGGTGTTTCAAAACGCATTAAAGTATCTTCGATAAAAACTGTCTGAAAAGTCTTATTTCCGTAGTCATCAGTGGTTTCTCGAGAGATAACCCACCCCGCATGTGCTCTAAATGGAACTGCAAACAAGACAAAAAGGAGAAGCGCAAGAGATGCTTTTTGCATAATTAATTGTTAAATAAGTTATTATTGAAATAACGAAAAGACTATTTATGAACCAAACAAAGTTAAAAAAATAGACTCAGCCATCTGATTATTACGAATAAAAATATATTTTTGCACTCTAAAAATCCAAGATATGTCCAATAAAAAAGAGAAAAAGGCACCACAGCAGTTTGAGAATATTGAAGAATCACTCACTAAAGCGGAAGAGTTTATCGTCAATAATCAAAAGGTATTAACTACCATTGTTGCAATTTTAGTCGTGTTGATTTTAGCTTTCTTCGGTTTCAACAGATATTATCTGCAACCCAAAAATCAGGAAGCTCAGGATCAGATTTATCCTGCACAACATTATTTTCAGGTTGATTCACTCAATAAAGCCCTTTACGGAGATGGCAACAGCCTTGGATTTGTTGATATTGCAAAGAGTTATGGCATTACAAAAGCTGGTAAACTGGCTAATTATTATGCCGGAATCTGTTTTCTAAAAAAAGGTGATTTTGGTCAGGCTATTAAATACTTATCCAAATTTAGTACTGATGACCAATTGATTGGCCCTATGGCAAAAGGAGCCCTGGGCGATGCCTATCTTTCACAAGGAAATAAAGAAAAAGCAGTTTCATATTATATGGAAGCTGCAAATATGAAAAACAACGATTTTACAAGTCCGATGTTTCTTTTAAAAGCAGGAGAAGTTTATGAAGACATGGGAAACTATGATGCAGCTATTTCTGCTTTTAGTACCATTAAAAAAGATTATTTCAAGAGCCTTGAAGCTAAGGATATTGAAAAATATATCTCTAGAGCCACTGCTTTAAAGGAAAATAAATAATAAGATTTTTTATAGTAATAAACCTGGTAGAGATTCTGCCAGGTTTTTTTATTCCCCGCCACCAGCAGTCGATATATTTTAGTTAATTTAGTTGTTCAGATAATTATTGAATATGTTGAATAAAGAAGCCTTCAGGATTATTTTTATGGGAACACCGGAATTTGCAGTTCCGTCACTAAAAGCAATTATTGATGCGGGTTATTCTGTACCAGCAGTGATAACAGCACCGGATAAACCATCTGGAAGGGGAAAAAAAATGACACCTCCGGCTATTAAAGTTTTTGCTGAAGAGCAGGGGATAGAGGTACTGCAGCCGGTTAAGTTAAAAGATCCCATTTTTCTTGAAGAACTGAAAGCACTAAATCCACATCTTCAGGTTGTTGTTGCTTTCAGGATGCTTCCTCAACAGGTATGGAATTTACCGCAATTTGGGACCATTAACCTGCATGCAGCTTTATTACCGCAGTATCGCGGAGCAGCCCCCATAAACCACGCTGTTATGAATGGGGAAAGTAAAACAGGACTCACCACTTTTTTCCTGGATCAGGAAATTGATACGGGAAAAATTATTCTTCGTAAGGAGATGGAAATTGGCCCGAATGAAACAGCAGGGGAGCTTCATGATCGCATGATGGTTGAAGGCGCTGATATATTACTTGAAACCATTGAGCTCATAAGACTTGACAAGGTAAAACCGTTAAGTCAGGCAGAACTTCTTGCAAATGTTGGTCAGTTAAAGCCTGCCCCAAAAATTTTCAAAGAAGATTGTCTTATCGACTGGAACGAACCAGGACTATCCATATTTAATAAAATAAGAGGACTAAGTCCATTTCCAACTGCTTATTCAATACTCGAGACAAACGAGGGGGAAACCCATTTAATTAAGATTTATAAAACAGAATTCGAGTCTACTGAAATGACTGATCCACCTGGCTCTATCCGTACCGATAATAAGACATTTCTTAAGGTTGCTGCGCCAGATGGGTATATTTTCTTGAAAGAATTGCAGCTTGCAGGCAAAAAAAAGCTTCCAATCAATGATTTTTTGCGCGGATTTCACCCTGAGGAGGACTGGAAATTCGTGCAAAAACAGCTCTAAAAGCCCAAAAAACAGGGATTACAGCCGTTTTTTTGGCTTTCTTATTAACAAAATGCTGATTTTATTAACATTTCGCGCATATTTTATTGCATTTCTTTGCTTTTATCCTTGATACTCGTATATTTGTTAGACAATTGTTTAAATGTTAATTAAAATTTACAACTATGAACAAAGCTGAATTAATTGATTCTATGGCTTCCGGCGCCGGATTAAGCAAAGCTGATGCAAAAAAGGCTCTTGATGCTTTCATTGACTCTACTACCGCTGCGCTGAAAAGTGGTGACCGCGTTGCATTAGTAGGTTTCGGTTCTTTCTCTGTTTCTACGCGTTCTGCTAGAAAAGGCCGTAATCCGCAAACGGGTAAAGAAATTAGTATCCCTGCAAAAAAAGTCGTTAAATTCAAAGCAGGTGCTGAACTATCCCATGGAGTAAAATAATCTTAACCATGGATGAAAAGCCTGATGTGAAAAACACCAGGCTTTTTTTATGCCCAAAATTTTCTGATTCCTATTAATTAAATCAAGGGATTTTTTGCCGATTTATAGTCTGGGTGACTTAAAATAAAGCGATAGGGGAGCAAAGCATCTTCTCCGGCATAATCTACACCTACACGCGGACAGGTAATAATATTTTTCTCAGTATTTAATTCTCCATTCTGAAGCCAGATAACATCTCCCGAAAGAGGAATATTGTTTTGCTCTAACGTTATTCCAAGCGCCTGACAAACTTTTGCAGGTCCGTTGGCAATGTGGAACTTATTTTTGATATAATTTCTTCTTTCCAGCTGTATATCCAAACCTTCAGTAGGGACAATTCCACGAATAAGAATTGCTTGCGGATCATCCTTCCTCGAAGTCACGATATTAAACAGATGATGCATTCCATAAGTAAAATAAACATAACTATATCCACCGGGCTTATACATGGTTTCTGTTCTTTTGGTACGTCTACCTCCATAAGCATGTGATGCCTTATCAATTATTCCGGCATAGGCTTCTGTTTCAGTAATTATTCCACCTGTAAGTTTCCCATCAATAACTGTAAAAATAGACTTTCCCAGTAAAGATCTGGCTAAAGCCAGTACGTCTTTATCCTCAAAAAAAGAAAGCGGAATTTTATTTGAGATATCTGTCATCAAAGAAAAATTGTATAACCAAAATTGACACTTAAATACCCTATCTTTTGCTTAACAGGATAATTGAATGGCTGATTTAGCCAGTCTGTTCCTGTGGAATGATATTTTATATTGCTTGTCAGGAAATCAGCATCAACAAAAAAATGAGTATTAAACATCTTGAAATTAAATCTTGTACCCAAGCCATAAGCAAAAGAATAGCCTTTATCCCGATTTTGATGATAGGTCGAGGTTTTATTATTTAGTAAACTAGTTGAGTTAACCACATATTCAGGCGTAAAAAAGGCCAAAAATCCACCGCTTGCATAAATTTCCCATGAGATATTTTTTGTAAAAGGGATTAAGTATGCTGGTCTCAAAACAAGTCCCCCGACTGACCATGCATAATTCGTCTTTAAACCATAAGCCGCGTCGCTTAACAAACTACCATAATAGTTATCAAACTTATTGTGACTGTATCTGTTTCCATAATATATCGCAGCAAGCCCCATTCCCCAATGCGCCGATAAAGGAAGATTATAGCCCACTTCAACGTGCAAACCTTTGGCCGCCAGCCCTGAAGTGGTATCTGAGGGATTGCCATTTGCTAAATCAAACAATGGAAATGAAACCCCGGCTTTAAAATATACTGATGAGTTTGGATTTTGGCTATAAACTCCCAGTGTCAAAAAACTTAAAACCAACAACAAAACAATTTTTTTCATGATAATATGGCTTTTTAATTGATCAGGTAACTCTGAGAACTATATACCCAGATCCATTTGCTCATACCAATTTAGCTTTTCATCTTTCTGACGAATAACCTGCCGGTTGTCCGTTAACCATTGAATTACCGACAGCACCTTTTTTTCTTCATGTTCAGAAATTAACGGCACCAATTCATACAAATGTCTGGGCTTCTCCGTTAAAAGACTTTTAATTTGCTGACTAAGACTATCAAACTCAAATTCCGTAACATCCATTTTATTGATGGAATTACAAACATCACACGTACCACAGCGTTTTCCACCTGTCTCTCCAAAATATCTCAACAATTGTACACTGCGGCATTCCTTGTCATCATTCAAATAATCAATAAGTGCATCAAGCCTCCGAGCAGCAGCTTTTTTTAGATTCTGATAATTCTCCTGAGAGAAACCGATATTTTCTTTAGGCAAACGAACCGTATTAAAGAAGATCTGGGGACTCGTTTTTAATGGAATATAACCTACTATTTTAATCTGAGAAAGGTATTTTAAAGCCTTATAAACGTCTTCTAAAGACATTTCCGACCGTTTGGCTATCAACTTCTCATCTATGGCAACATAGTCACTAAAAATGCCTCCATATGAACGCATAATTTCTTTAAGCAATATTTCAAAACGTTCATGTTCCACCATAAAACGGTATAAGTCTTCATTGCTCAACTTTATTATCAATTTGGAATATCTTCCGCTGGATTCATCAAAAGCCAGATATCCCTCTTTTTCCATTAGTTTGATGGCACTATAAAGGGTAATCAATCCAAACCCGTACTGATTGGCAAAATCAGTAATCTTGAAATCAAATCCTAAATCCTGACCGGTTCCTTCCGGGATTTGAAAATAATTGCCCAGAGCGTTATAAATATTTCTAATAGTATCTATTTCAGGAAATGATTCGACAAGCTGTTTTTTTGCATGCCCGACATCCTGATTATTGAAAAACAGGGTAGCCGTTGACGGCTTTTCATCACGGCCAGCACGACCTGCTTCCTGAAAATACGATTCCAAACAATCCGGCAGATCGTAATGAATTACCTGGCGAACATCGGATTTGTCAATTCCCATACCGAAGGCGTTTGTCGCGACCAAAACACGGATTTTTCCTAAAGTCCAGTAGTTTTGCCTGTCAAGCCTTGTCTTCTGATCAAGACCTGCATGATAAAATGATGCTGAAATATTATTTTTTATCAGAATCTCCGATAACGCCCTGGTTTTTCTCCGGTTGCGGACATAAACTATAGCAGAACCTTTCTCTGACGCCAAAAACTGAATCAGTCTTGCAGTCTTATCATTTTCGTTAAAAACCCGGAATACAAGATTTTTTCTCTCAAAACTACTCCGTAATTCATTAGGACTTCTGAAATTCAGCTTTTCCATGATGTCATTGACGACTTTGGGGGTAGCGGTAGCCGTCAAAGCAAGCACAGGAGTATCAGTAAAATATTTTCTGATTTCAGCTATTTTCAGATAGGGAGGACGAAAGTTGTAGCCCCACTGAGAGATACAATGAGCCTCATCTACAGCAATCAGGTTTACGTTGATTTTTGCCAGTGCGTATTGAAAGCTATTGCTCATCAACCTTTCAGGAGATACATACAAAAATTTTAGTTTACCGTGTATAGCCTCAGATAACACTGCTTCAATTTCATCATGAAACATTCCGGTATAGAGCGCTTTAGCAAAAATTCCCAGTTTTTTCAGGCGATCAACCTGATCTTTCATCAGGGAAATCAAAGGTGTAATAACAAGACAACAACCTGGTTTTATAAGTCCGGGAATTTGAAAGGTCAGGGATTTTCCACCTCCGGTGGCAAGCAGGGCGAGGGTATCTTTTCCTTGCAGGACGGAATCAATAATTTCTTCCTGCATAGGCCTAAAATGGGTATAACCCCAATACTCGGTTAATTTCTGTCTTGCTTCCTGACTCATATTTAACAAAGCTGTTTTTTATCCATAAAAACTCTGGCTTTCAGTTAAAATAACGTTGCTTTTCCCTTTACAGTATTTTAAAAGTCACCAAAGCCGTGCCACAATGACTAAAATTAAGAAAATTAATTGAAAAACAAAAAAAGAAAAAGCGTCTAAATGCTTTAGATCAATCTTCTATAAGTATATCTTTTGGGTAGCAAAGAAAGAATTTGGTCGTTGGTTTTGAAAGCATATTAATATTCAGTTGATCAGACACTTCCGTAATATCCTGTACAACTCCATCCTTAAACAGAATATTAATTTTGTCGACACCCGGTTTGTACATGTAATTGGAAGTGCTCTCATTGAAAACAAAGTATGAGAGTTCATCATCGGTGAGTTCATATTGCTTTTTAGTAGCTTCCTTTATGCGCTCAATTTTTTCCTTACCAAATTTATTATTCTGAAGTTCTATCCTGAACAATTTTCTGTCGACCAGTGCCCTGCTTAAAGTAGAAAGCACCTTATCAGGATGGTTTTTCCAAACCTTTATAGAAGCATAGATATCAAAGTCATCCAACTGGGCGAACTTTTCCAGAACTTCAGAATCATCAAGAAAATTCTCTTTCTGTATTGCATTTTCCAGAAAAAACTTCAGTGCCGGGGTCGCAAAAAGGGTTTCACCATTCATTGCAAGAAACTTAGCTCTTTTCAAAAGATGAATGGCCATATATTCAGCGGCCAGAACCGTTTTATGCAAATAGACCTGCCAATACATCAGCCGACGCGCAGTGATGAATTTTTCAACAGAATAAATGCCTTTAATTTCAATAACTGGCTGGTCATTGGCAATCTGAAGCATATTCAAAAGACGTTCATAGTTAACGGTTCCTTCAGCAACTCCTGTGAAAAAGCTATCTCGTTTCAGGTAATCAAGCCTATCCATATCAAACTGACTTGAAACCAGATGTTGTAAAAAATGTTTTTGATAACGTCCTTCAAAAATATCAAGTGCCATTTGCAGCTTTCCATCAAACTCCTTGTTCAGCCGCTCCATAAACCATTTAGAAATACTTTCATGACTCACTTTGTGAACGATGCTATGTTCCAATGCATGGGAGTATGGTCCGTGACCAATATCATGAAGCAGCATGGCAATCTGAGCAGCCACTAACTCTTCATATGAAATCTCGTGCCCTTTCATTTTAAGCTCTGAAATAGCCCGTCCCATCAAATACATGGCCCCCAGCGAATGTTGAAAACGGGTATGAAGTGCTCCCGGATAAACAAGATGTGTCAATCCCAATTGCTTAATACGCCTTAAGCGCTGAAAAAAGGGATGCTCAATAATATCAAAAATAACATCATCAGTTATAGGAATAAAACCATAAACCGGGTCGTTGAATATTTTGCGTTTATTTAAGTTTCGGGCACTCATAAATTTTCTTAAATTTGTTATTCAGGCTTTTCCGTGTGAAGGAAATGCCTGATGTTTGTAAAACAATATTCACTAAGAGGTTAATCTCTGATATATAATACAGGCAAAGATAGCCAATATCCAAGATTTGCCATACACAAATAGTAAAGGACAGACCGCATGAGCAAAACAAAAATATTATGGGCCGATGATGAAATAGAAATGTTACGTCCGCATATCATTTTTCTTGAAGAAAAGGGCTTCGAAGTGGTTGCGGTTAATAGTGGTGATGATGTACTGGAAAAGGTAGCTGAAGAAACTTTTGATATTGTTTTTCTGGATGAACAAATGCCTGGGCTTAGCGGTATTGAAGTGCTTGAAAAATTAAAGGATAGCCAACCGGGACTTCCTGTGGTAATGATCACAAAAAGTGAAGAAGAATCCATTATGGAAGATGCCATCGGCTCTAATATAGCCGATTATCTTATTAAGCCGGTAAAACCAAGCCAGATTTTACTATCACTGAAACGAAATCTGGAAAATAAAAAACTGGTAGGAGAGAAGGCTACCATGAATTATCAGCAAGAATTCAGGGACATCAGTATGAAGTTGCAGGACAGACTTGATACCAGCGACTGGAAAGATATCTACAAAAAGCTCATACGTTGGGAAATTGAGCTCGAAAAATCTGATGATCAAGGTATTTCCGAGGTACTTTCATTGCAGAAAAATGAAGCCAATGTTGGTTTTTCAAAGTTTTATTCAACCAATTACAAAGACTGGCTCTATGGAAAAACCAATGATAAACCAATCCAGTCTCATACTTTGATTAAGGAAAAGGTTATTCCTCAACTAGGAAAAAATCAGAAAATTTTCTTTTTACTTATCGACAATCTGCGCTATGACCAATGGAAAACCATTGAACCACTGATAAGTAATTATTTCAGAGTTGAAGAAGATGATTTATATTACAGTATTTTACCTACAACAACACAATACGCCAGAAACGCTCTTTTCTCTGGTATGATGCCACTGGAAATAAGAAACCGTTTTCCAAATTACTGGGTTGATGAACAGGACGAAGGAACCAAAAATCAATATGAGGCAGAGCTTCTTGGTGAACAATTCAAAAGGTATGGCAAACAGGTAAAATATTCTTATAACAAGATTTTAAATCACGAAGCAGGAAAGAAGCTGTTGGAAAACCTGGCCAATCTCATGCAGTTTGACTTTAATGTGATTGTCTACAATTTTGTTGATATGCTTTCACACGCCCGTACAGAAATGGAAATCATTAGGGAGCTTGCGGATAACGAATCGGCTTATCGATCCCTGATGGCTTCATGGTTCGAACATTCATCGCTTTTTGAAATTATTAAGTACCTTGCTACAAAAAATGTAAAAATAATTATCACAACCGACCATGGTTCGATCAGGGTACACGATCCTGTGAAAATTCTGGGAGATAAAAATGTGAACACCAATTTGCGTTACAAATACGGGAAAAGTCTAGCATACAATAAGAAGGAAGTTTTTGAGATTCTTCAGCCCGAAGAATATTTCCTGCCAAAACTTAATGTAAGTACGCGATGGGTGTTTACCCGCAACAATAACTTTTTTGCTTACCCGAATAATTATAATTATTACGTTAAATTTTATAGCAATACTTTCCAGCATGGTGGAATTTCTCTAGAGGAGGTGCTGATACCATTTATTACATTGAATGCCAAATAATGAATAAGACACAGACCTTAAAAGCTTCCAGGCCTGAGGATTTGACCCGGATAGCAAAAGTAATTCTGGACAATTTTAAAAATGAAAGAGTATTTGCCCTTTACGGGAAAATGGGTGCAGGTAAGACCACCCTTGTAAAGGCTTTTACAGAAGCAATGGGCTCTTCGGACGTAGCCAGTAGTCCTACTTTTTCTTTAGTAAATCAGTATAATGACCTTCAAGGTTTACCTTTTTATCATTTTGATTTTTATCGTATTAATAAGATTGAAGAAGTTTTTGACATAGGGTTTGAGGAATACATTTATAGCGGTAACTATTGTTTTTTGGAGTGGCCGGAATTGATTTCGCAACTTTTACCTGAATCTTACGTATATATTTCCATCGAAGTAAATGAAGATGAGGAGCGTTTAGTTACTTTTTACGTCAAACATCATCAAGAAGTTGAAAATTAAAGTAATTGACCTGCTAACAATTATATAAAACATCTTAAAAATGACAGAAGAAGGAAAAACATATATTCGGTATTCTGACAAAAACAGCCTGATGCCCAAAGAAGAGACCCTTGAAAGAAAACCTGAAAAAAAAACATTTATCATTGGAATCCCACGTGAATCTGATCCTAACGAGAGCAGAGTTCCTCTGGCACCTATGGCCGTGGGTGTATTGGTAAAAAACGGTCATCGGGTGCTTGTCGAAGAAAATGCAGGAAAAGCTGCTTACTTTCCTGATAATCAATATGCAGAAGCTGGTGCTGAAATTGTCCATTCTATAGAAGAAGTTTATAAATCAAACATGATTGTTAAAATCAGCGCTCCAACTGATGAAGAAATTGATCTGATGGATAAAGGTCAGACGCTTTTTTCTTCGGTGTCGTTGCAGGGGCGCTCAAAGAATTACTTCCAGAAGTTGTTGAACAAGAAGGTAAATGCTGTTGCATATGAATACATAAAGGACAAAGCAGGAGCATTTCCTTTGGTAAAGTCTATGAGCGAGATCATTGGCAATGCAGCCATTATGATTGCAGCAGAATATTTATGCCATTCTGAATACGGGAAGGGTATTATGCTGGGTGGATTTCCCGGTGTAAGACCTTCAGAAGTTGTTATTATCGGGGCAGGAACTGTAGCTGAGTATGCAGCTCGTACGGCATTAGGAATGGGGGCTCAGGTAAAAATATTTGATGACTCTATTTATAAAATGAGGGAGCTTCAATACAAACTTGGAAACCGTGTATTTACTGCAGTTTTACAACCTCCCATCCTCGAAAAAGCTATTAAGGAGGCAGATGCTGTCATCGGGGCAAAACACTCATTATCAGGACAGGCTTGTTACATGGTCCCGAAGGAAATGATCATGGAGATGAAACAGGGAGCCGTGATTGTCGATGTCAGCATTGATCAGGGTGGATGCTTTGAAACCTCAAGACAAACAACCCATACACATCCGGTTTATAAAGAATTTGGAGTTACCCATTACTGTGTCCCTAATATTGCATCCCGCGTACCACACACTGCCTCATATTCTTTGAGTAATTTCCTGATGACGCTATTGCTGGATCTTACCGAAGCGGGAGGGATTGAGAATCTAATCAGGGAAAACAAAGCATTTGGGAAAGGCGTTTATGTATACAGTGGCATACTTACCAATGAATTTATTGGCGATAAATACGGACTTTCTTTCCGCGATCTGGACTTGATTTTATCAGCACTGCATTAAACAAAAAAGGGGCTCAGCAGAGCCCCTTATGAAAATATCCTTTTCCCTTTAAAAAGTATTATTTCTCTTCGGAGGTTTTTGTAATTGTTCCGCTAATTGTCATTGGGATTGACATTCCATTTTGTTGAACTTCCATTTTGACTTCCTGATCAAGGTTGAGTTTTGTTGTCCAACCATTACGAATATCAACAGTAGCTTCTCCATTCTGAACACCGCTCATAGTCATATTATTATCAGCAACCTTGCTTGCACTGATTTTAGCTTCAATACCTATAACAGCTTCGTTTCCTGATACCTTATTCAAAGTATATTTTACGCTGACCACCATATCACTGCTTTTTATAGGCTTGATTTCAGCTTCCCAGGTATCACCAACTTCAACGCTATGATTTGGGAAAACAATATAACTATCATCTGAATTCAGACTTCCGGCAACTTTATTCTCATCGCCAGTGACCTGGCTCATATCAATACTGATAACATGACCTAAATCGTCAAGAACAGTCAGGTAGGATTTGCCAATCATCTTGTTAAACTTATCGCCTAAAGTTTTAGCTGGTCCCGAAGCGTATGTGCTAGGATCAGAAGAATCATAATTTATCTTTCTTCCAAAGACAGACTGTGAAAGAGTAATTTTATCAATTGTAGAGGAAGTAGCAATGGAATTTGCTGCTACTTTTTCGACAACAGTTGTTACATCCTGAGTAGTTATTGATTGTATATCAACAGTTTGCCCCTGATTCTGCATTTCAATATTCTGATTTGTACTACTCTTTGTTACAAATTTATCATTTTGATGCAGCCTGTATTTTAATTCAATTTTTTTCTTTGCAAGCAACTGTCCGGGAGCAGCTAATAGAACAATAGCGATAATTAAAACTAGTGTAGATTTTAATGTTTTCATAAATTTAAATTTTATTAAAATATTTTGGATTATAGGTTTTCTTTAAAATGGCATATCGGCATCACCGGCATCATCCAAATCATTCATTTTGGATTGATAAGTTCTCATTCCGCTCTGTAAGTCACCGGCAGTAAATTCACTGGCACTATGTCCTGTTTCATGATAATCTTCAAATTTAGCAAAGTTGCTAATAAACTTAAGCTTTATCTCACCAGTAGCACCATTTCTATGTTTTGCAATAATGATATCTGCCATATTTTTAGTGGAGGTCCCATCTTCATAGGTATCCATTTTATAATATTCAGGACGATAAATGAACAAAACAATATCAGCGTCCTGCTCAATAGCTCCTGATTCACGCAAATCGGAAAGAATAGGTTTCCCTGATGCCCCAGGACGATTTTCCACAGCACGACTCAGCTGTGAAAGTGCCAAAACCGGAATATTCAGCTCTTTAGCCAATGCTTTCAATGCACGCGAAATCATACTGATTTCCTGTTCTCGGTTTCCTTTAGCTTCACTACCGCCACTCATCAACTGGAGATAATCAATGAAAACCATTTGGATATCATGTTGTTGTTTCAATCGACGACATTTTGCGCGTAACTCAAAAATTGTCAGGGCAGGGGTATCATCAATAAAAATCTTGGCATTTGCCAGTGAATTGATTCTTGTATTCAGCTGTTGCCACTCATATTCAGCCAGATCTCCCTTTCTTAATTTTGTAGAATTAAGTTCACTTTCACTGGAAATTAGTCTTGTAACAAGCTGTACCGCTGACATTTCTAAAGAAAATACAGCAACAGGCTTATTAAACTGTACCGCAATATTCCGTGCCATAGACAAAGCAAAAGAAGTTTTCCCCATAGCAGGACGAGCAGCGAGAATAATCAAATCAGATCTTTGCCAACCTGAAGTAATTCTGTCTAGTGCCATAAAACCAGAAGATACTCCACTGAGCTGAGTCTCTGAATTTTTTGCACTTTCAATATTATCAATAGCCTGTCTTATAAGGCCCGGCATACTTTCCACTCCTCGCCGTAAATTTGATTCAGAGACACTAAACAATCCTTGTTCAGCCCGATCTAACAAATCAAAAACATCGGTGGTATCTTCAAATGCATCTTTGATGATATCAGAAGAAATTTTTATCAATTCCCTTTGAATATGCTTCTGTAAAAGGATACGAGAGTGGTATTCCACATTAGCTGAAGAAGCTATCCTACTGGTTAACATGGTGATATAGTAGGGGCCACCCACCATCTCCAACTCACCAGTACTTTTTAACTCATTAGTAACAGTTAGAATATCAACAGGTTCTGACTTTGTAAAAAGTCTAAAAATAGCTGAAAATATCCTCTGGTGGGCATCTTTATAAAATACCTCCGGTTTCAAGATATCAATCACGGCCGTAACAGCATCCTGCTCAAGCATCATGGCACCTAACACAGCTTCTTCAAGGTCAACAGCCTGCGGTGGAACTTTTCCATGCTCCAAAAGATTGTTATTCAGCGAACCCTGTTTAGAGGAAGTTTGTTTTCTTTTTGTTTGGGAATTGACGTTTTCCATTTTCCAAAAATACAAATTGAAAAGTTCAGGTCAAACTTTTTAGTAATTTATTTTAATGCTTATTAATAGTTTTCAAATCCATCAAATATTTATTAAAAGCATACTGAAATTCAGTAAGATCTTTAATGTATTCATATGTGTTTTCCTTTAGGCTTTCAGGGGAATTCCTATTCATTAAAGCGGTCCACCAATCCATATTCAATAATGATGGATCCAAGGTGGAAAACCTCTTATTTAAAAAAATATCTGAAATATTTTTTGGTGAATAATCTCCTTTCAGCCTATAGTCAAACAATGCATTTGACTTAAATACCAGAGATAGGTCAATAATCTTTTCTTTTATATCATCCCATAGATCAAGATAACCCAATTCAAGAAAAAAATTTGACAACTTATCCTTATTATAAATATTTAAATTACAATTATTTTCAATTACATTTCTAAAATATGAAATAAATAATTCAAGAGGTTTTTCTTCCTGAATAAAAGATGTAATTTCTAATTTTTTAGACAATCCCTGAATGCCACAGGCAATAGGAATCGGCTGATAAGGAATGGATCAACCATATACTACAAATTCATCCCGAACTAATGGTAACCCTTGATATTTCCTAAATAACTGAATAGTCGTCAGCACATCTTTCTGGCAATAAATGGCAATGCGTTCCAGATCATTTTCCTCCAAGTATACACTGGCAACCTGGCTTCCGTCAATGTCATCTTTCGGTGTAGGAATATCAAATATTGCAGCCAACAATTCCAAAGATGTATAATGTTTATAATCACCGAACTTCCATAACTCTAAGGTATCCAAGTGTCTGACTTCCCACGGTTTCTTTCCTGCCAGGTCAAGGATTGAAGGTAATTCGATTCCCTGCACCAGCATACGACGCGCCAAATAGGGGAAATCAAATTCTTTTCCGTTATGGGCACAAAGCAGCGAATCCTGACGATTATAATGCCGCAGAAGCATCTGGGAAAACTCTTCAAGCAGAATTTTCTCATCGTCACCATAAAAAGATTTCAGGCGTATTTCGTTGCCGTTCATAAAGCCACAGGAAATGCAAATTATTTTCCCGAATTCGGCATAAATCCCGGCTCTTTGATAAAGATCTTCAGCTGTTTGGTCTTCATCTTTACTTCCAAGATTTTTGGCTTTTTTCTCCCACAACTTTTTAAATTTTTCAGGTACTTTTTCAAAAGTCTGGTAAGCTGGAACTGTTTCTATATCAAGAAACAAAATATTCTCCAGGGAAATATTGTTGAGCATGTTGATTTTTTGAGCAATTTACAATTTTTTTGTCTCCTTTAAGAAGAAATTTGATGAAGCAACCAAATTTCAATCTGCCATCGATTAATTTTGCAAACATGGAAAAAAGCAATATTGTTGTCACCAAAGACGGCTCAAATACACTTTTTAACGAGCGAAGCCATGAACATTATCATTCTGTTTTTGGGGCAATCCAGGAATCCAAGCATATTTTTATCCAGGCAGGATTAGATGTTATTCCTAAGCACTCAGAATCAATACATTTACTGGAAATAGGTTTCGGCACAGGACTAAATACTTTACTGAGCTATCAATGGGCTGAGAAAAATGAAATCCATGTAACTTATGAAGGAATTGAAGCATTTCCTATC
>JACZJI010000074.1 GCA_014860665.1 Bacteroidales bacterium
CTTTTTGACCTTGAGCATGGGTTGTCTTTTTAATTTTTTCTTGAGTATAACAGAATTTTGACAATTTTATTGTCTGAATTAATATCTTTTGTCCATTAAAAAAGAACTTCATGTTCTTTACGGGAATCCGCAAATTTAAATCTTTGTTAACACGAAACAATCAGAAACTGGTAAAAATAATGAATCTTTCCGAATGTGAATGCTTAAGCCCTGTTAGGTAAAAGGCACTTGATTTAAGCCTAAATAATACTAAATCATAAGTTAAGCAATGGTGGTACAATTTTTAAAAACAAACTGTGCTTTTATAAATAAATATTAATTTCGAGTCGTCGCTATAATTCAGCTATGGTGCTGAAACACGGCTAATCGAAATAAACTGACAATTAGAACGTTTTTTCTGATTACCAGCTCAGTATTGTATATTTGTTGTAAGAAAATTACATGCATATCAGGAGATTTACATTTTTTTTAGGGTTGCTTTTACTGCCTTTTCTGGGTTATTCAGTAAAGCTTCCTAACATAGGAAAAGGTCTCAGAATGCCTGTGGGACATTCTCAATCCGGGGATGAGGAAACGAATGTAAGCCAAAATACCAAAGGCACAAAAGATATCACCCATTCAGTTTTAGCAACGGGTTCCTGGTTTAAGATAAGGATTTCGAAAAGCGGTATATATAAAATTACCTATTCTGATTTACAAAAGATGGGATTTCCTTTGGATGGAAACTCAGCGGATATTGCCCTTTACGGGAATGGCGGTGGTATTCTGCCAGAGGTAAATAATGCTCCCAGACCATCTGGATTAACCGAAAATCCAATTGTGGTAATGGATGGAGGAGACGGAAAAATGAACCCTGGTGATTACATTCTGTTTTATGGTCAAGGACCGGTAGTATGGAACTATAATACTTCAACCGGCCATTTTTCACATCAGGATAATTATTACGACAATTATGCTTATTACTTTCTGACACTTAAGTCAACGCCCGGTAAACGTATACAGACGGAGGCAACTCCTGCAGGAACACCGGATATGACAGTAAATACTTTTACTGATTTTGCGTACCACGGACTTGACGAAGAAAACCTGGGTGGAACCGGCCGCACCTGGTATGGCGAAGTGTATGATTTTACCACCAGCTATCAGTTTAATTTTGATTTTCCAAACATTGTTGATACCGCTAAGGTGTATGTAGATTGTTCTTTTGCTTCCAATGCTGCCTCCTCAAATAGTTTTTCTGTTTACGCCGATGGAAATCTTGAGAGAACCGTGAACATCCCGTTGACGACTCCGGGAGGATATGATGTCGGAAAAGCAGGAGAGACAATGTTTGAATTTATTCCTTCTTCTTCTACAGTTACTATTAAAACCGATTTTAACAGAAGTGATGCCAGCGCCATCGGATATCTGGATTATATTGATGTGAATGCCAGAAGAAATCTGATTTTTTCCGGTAATCAGATGCCATTTACTTGTATCGAAAAGAGTGGTACTCTAGCTCAATATAATTTGGTTTCTGCTGATTCTGTGAAGGTTTGGGAGATTACAAATCCGTTGGACGCTCAAGAGATGGCTTTGTCACGATCGGGAAATAACTATAGTTTTGAAACTGCTGTGGCACCACTAAAATCATTCATCGCTTTTAATGATAAAGGTTATTTGAGCCCGGAATTTGTAGGAACGGTTGATAACCAGGACCTTCATTATGGTCATAATATTGATTATTTGATTGTAAGCGCTCCTGAGTTTTTATCTCAGGCCGAGAGACTGGCAACATATCATGAGCAGAAAGATCACATGACGGTTTATGTTACGACTCCTCAAAAAATTTACAATGAGTTTTCATCAGGTGCGCAGGATATCACTGCAATAAGAGATTTTGTGAAAAGAATTTACGATCAGAGTGATTCTGGAAAAAAGTTAAAATACCTTCTCCTTTTTGGCGATGCTTCTTACGATTATAAAGATCGTGTGACGGATAATACAAATTTTGTTCCTTGCTGGGAGTCATTGAATTCCTTAAACACAATTAATTCAATTGCCTCTGATGATTATTATGGTTATCTGGAGGATGGTGAAGGTACAGGAACCAATGATAAAGTGGATATCGGCATTGGCCGCTTTCCTGTGGATAATCTGACAGAAGCCACTGAAATGGTTGATAAGGTTATAGCTTATGATAAGCCTTCTCCTAAAAATATGGGGCCATGGAGAAACCTGATAACATTTTCTGCAGACGATGGAGATTATAACACCCATCTGAATGATGCCCAAACGTTGTCCAAATTAGTCCAGGCACAAGATCCGGTTTATAACCAAAACAAATTATATCTCGATGCGTTTCCACAAATTTCAACTCCTGGCGGACAATTAGCACCAGCCATGAATGCAGCTATTGACGAAGATATTAATAAAGGGACATTGATTTTTAATTATTCCGGTCATGGAGGTGAAGAAGGATTAGGGCAAGAAAGGTTTCTTACATTTTCCGATATAAATTCCTGGACTAATTATAATAAGCTCACGGTATTTATCACGGCTACGTGCGAGTTTACAAGGTTTGATAATCCAAAACTGGTTTCGGCTGGCGAGCGGGTATTTCTGAGTGATCAGGGGGGTGCGATTGCTTTATTTACGACAACAAGAGCTACTTATGCAAGCTCTAATCTCGCTTTGAATTCAGCTATCTATAATCATAATTTGTTTGAAAAAGTCGACGGGCAATACCCAAGATTTGGGGACGTAATTCGACGTTCAAAAGTCTTGGGAGGCGATAATGACAAAAAGTTCGTGCTTATTGGTGATCCGGCATTGCGCCTGGCTTATCCTGAGTATAAAGCTCAGACTACTAAAATTGATTCTAAAGCGGTGGTGGAAAATGTACCCGATACTTTGCAGGCATTAGCTACTGTGAGAATTCAGGGAGAAGTGGAAGATTCTCTGGGTAATGTTTTAAGCCATTACAATGGAACACTTTATCCTACAGTTTATGATAAGGCATCTGTTGTTACTACGCTTGGCACTGACGCAGATAGTCCGGTGACGACATTTAAACTTTGGAAAAACGTACTTTTCAACGGACAGACCGATATAACCAATGGCAGGTTTGACTTTTCTTTTGTAGTGCCTAAAGACATTGCCTACAGCTATGGCCCGGGAAGAATCAGCTATTATTTTAATAATGACACAACAGATGGACAAGGTTATTCTCAGAATATTGTGGTTGGTGGATATGATGAAAATGCAGTACAGGATACCACCGGTCCTGAAATCAGGCTCTTCCTGAATGATTCGACATTCTCTGCAGGAAATATCACTGATGCAAATCCTGTTTTATATGCCTTGATCAGTGATCTCAGTGGTATTAATACGACAGGTACCGGTATTGGCCATGATATAGTGGCAACACTTGACAATAATGCAAGTGAAAGTTATGATTTGAATAATTATTATGTTGCTGATAAAGGAGATTTTACGAAAGGGAGTTTAAAGTTTCCCTTGCAGGGATTAACGCCTGGAAAACATACGTTGAGTCTTAAAGTATGGGATATTTACAATAACTCCTCTACAGCCACAATTAATTTTATTGTGGTTCCGTCTTCACAACTGGTTGTGAAAGACCTGAAAAATTATCCTAATCCGTTTACCATAGGAACAAATTTTGTTTTTGACCATAATCAAGCCGGAAAAACGTTAAATTTGGAAATTAATATCTATCAACTTGATGGACAGAAAATAAAAACCATTAAAAGACAAATTCAACCTTCCGGATTCAGTTCGGGGCCAATTTACTGGAATGGTGATACAGACAGAGGCGGAAAGATTGGCAGGGGAGTTTATATTTACATCCTTACGGTTAAAACAACCGACGGGCAATTGAAAACTGAACAATCGAAACTTGTCTATCTGCGTTGATGCTTGATTTATGAAAACAACCTATATTTGTTGATACTAATACTTATATTATTTCGTTAGGTTTAAAGACAATAATAAAAACATTTATGAAATCGAAATTCCTCTTCCTCTTTGCTTTTGTTTTTTTTAGCCTTGAATTATCTGCCCAGTCATACAACAACCTTAGTGGTCAGAATTCTGGACAACGTGTTATTACTACAGCTGTTCCGTTTTTGATGATTGGCCCTGATGCCCGTGCAGGTGGTATGGGCGATGGTGGAGTTGCGACTTCTCCTGATGCAAATTCGATGCATTGGAATTCTGCAAAGTATGCTTTCATTGATGAACAAAATGGTTTTTCCCTTTCATATACTCCCTGGCTTAAGAATCTGGTCAACGATATTAACCTTTCTTATCTTACTTATTTTCACAGATTAGACAATATTTCTACTATAGCATTTTCACTTCGTTATTTCTCGTTGGGAAATATCAATTTTACCGGTATTAACGGGGAATCGCTGGGAACATATAAACCCAACGAGTATGCCATAGATGGTACTTACGCACGTAAACTTTCGGATAATCTGGCGATGTCTGTGGCTGGCCGCTTCATATATTCAAACCTTACGGCTGGGTTTTCTTCGCAAGGAGTTTCCAGTACGGCAGGTGTTGCCGCTGCCGTAGATGTTGGTCTTTACTGGCAAAAAAATGTAAACTGGTTCCCTTCCATGGATGCACAGTTTGCTTGGGGAGTTTTGATTTCCAATATAGGAAGCAAGATTTCTTATGATAAATCCAATATACAGAAGGATTTTCTGCCTACCAACTTAAGATTTGGCCCCAGGTTAACCTTGAATTTAGATGATTATAATAAGATTTCGTTCAGTCTCGATGTTAATAAATTGCTGGTGCCAACACCGCCTATTTATGCTACCGACAGCATTGGAAACCCGATAATAAATGCTGATGGCTCTTATGTAATTGCCAAAGGCCGGAATCCCAACGTTTCACCAATCACTGGGATAATTCAGTCATTCTATGATGCTCCGGGTGGATTTAGTGAGCAAATGCAGGAACTCAGTTTTGCATTTGGATTAGAATATTGGTATAACAACATTTTTGCGGTTCGTGGCGGATATTTTTATGAAAATCCGAACAAAGGCGATCGGCAATATGCTACCATTGGCCTTGGTTTAAGATATAATGTACTTGGAATTGATTTTTCTTATTTAATTCCGACAGTTTCACAGCAAAATCCGCTTGAAAAAACCCTGCGTTTTACACTCGTTTTTAACTTTGGAAATAAAAACACGAACAAAGGATTTTAATCATGCCTGATTTCAGAATCGGTTTCGGTTTTGATGCACATCAATTTTCGGAAGGAAGAAAACTGATTCTGGGGGGTGTAAGTATTCCATTTGAAAAAGGTTTGGCAGGCCACTCCGACGCAGACGTACTTTTGCATGCTATTTCTGATGCTTTATTAGGTGCTGCAGCATTAGACGATTTAGGAACACATTTCCCTGATAATGACGATAATTTCAAAGATAAGGAAAGCTCTTTCTTTCTGAGGTGTGTTCTTGAGATGGTTGAGAATGAGGGGTTCGAGATAGGGAACATTGACTCTACATTGGTTATGCAAAAGCCAAAAATTCAACCCTATATTTCCGAGATGAGAAAGAATATTGCATCGATTATAAAGATTGATGTTTCGCAAGTATCCATAAAGGCTAAAACTACAGAAGGAATGGGCTTTACCGGCAGGGAAGAGGGGATTGCTGCTTATGCGACAGTGCTTATCAGGAAAATTTAGGAATAGGATACTTTTTTGCTCTGTTTTTTAAAATTAAACAGGAAAATATCCTTCTTTTTAGATTTTAACTATTCGAATAATATATTAGTCTGGACCCTTTTTAATGTGATTTTCTTTTCAGAAGACTTATTTGACCTCCTAAAATTTTCACGAAGGACATTTTATAACTAGTTTTGCCATCAAGTCCTTTGCTAAAGGGAGTTCTAAATCTTATAAACCAAAGAAGGAAATAAACTAAAGAGTTATGAAAGCGTTTAAAGCATATGATATTCGAGGGGTTTATGGCAAAGATCTGAATCCTGAAATCATTTATAGAATTGGATATTTTTTACCTCAGGTGATTCCGGCAAGAGAGATTCTCATTGGAAGAGATATCAGGTTGTCTTCAGATGAAGTTTTTGAAGCACTTTCGCGCGGGATTACAGATGCAGGCGTTGATGTAGCCGATGCCGGACTTACAACTACTCCAATGGTCTACTGGGGTACCGGAAAGCTTGATTTTGATGCATCGGTGATGATTACAGCTTCACATAATCCGAAGGAACATAATGGACTTAAAATATCAGCCAAAAATGTGTTGCCGGTGGGTTATGATAATGGATTAAATCAGGTTGAAAAACTGGTGGAATCCGATGAACCTGTCATTATTAAGAAAAAAGGGCAAATCAGGAAAATTGATTTGAAACCCGGTTATCTCAAATTTTTAAGTACGTATAAACAAGACTACTCTGGTTTAAATCTTAGCATTGATTTCTCCAATGGAATGTCATCCCTTTTTAAAGATGATCTCTTTGGAAATTCTTATCACAGAATAAATGACACGGCCGACGGGACTTTTCCTGGACATGAACCCAATCCTTTGGAACCTGAAAATCAAGAGCAAATTAAAAAGGCAGTGCTGGAAAACCACAGTGACCTTGGAGTTATTTTTGATGGAGATGCTGATCGTGTTATGTTTATTGATGAAAAAGGTCAATTTATCTCACCCGATTTAATCATTGCTCTTTTAGCTCATTATTTCCTGAAGAATTCAAATAAAAAGGAAACCGTCGTCCACGATATCAGAACTTCGAAAGCCGTGGGAGAGTACCTCCGGAAATTCAACTCTGAGGTGGTAATCTGGCGCGTTGGCCGTGCTTACGGTGCCACAAAATTAAGGGAAGTGGATGGTATTTATGGAGGTGAACTTGCCGGACATTATTATTTCAGAGATTTTTATTATTCTGACAGCGGGCTTATGGCTTCACTGATCGTACTTGACATTGTGAAAGAGTTCAAAGAAAAAGGTCAAAGTGTATCCATGCTTATTGAAAATATTTCACAATATGCCAATACCGGTGAAGTCAATTTTCAAATCAGTCGCAAGCAGGAAGCGATGGATGCTGTTGTAAACTACTTCAAAAATGGCGAAACTCCCATTGCTTATTTTGATTTTGATGGCTATCGTTTGGAGTATTCAGATTGGTGGTTTAATATCAGGCCTTCTAATACTGAGCCTTATTTACGTTTTCTGGCAGAGGCAAAATCAGAAGAATTATTAAAGGAGAAAACCGAATTAATATTTAACTTGCTGAAGCCTTTTTTAAGCTAAGCATATGAAAAAGAATCTCGTTTTTCTGCTTATACTTGTGACTGTTAGTACTAACGCACAGGATACTTTGTCAGTGAATCGAGTCAACGAAAAGCGGTTGACGACGCTTGTTGCGACAGGCGCCGGACTCTATGCCACTTCAATTTCATTGCTCTATGTGGCTTGGTACAAGGGTTATCCGCAAACGAGTTTTCATTTTAAAGATGATGCCGGCGAGTGGCAGCTGAAGGATAAATTCGGCCACCTTACAACAACATATCAGGTTGGAAATTACGGATACTGGTCTTTACGCTGGGCAGGTGTGAGTGAGAAAAAAGCAATTTGGTATGGAGGGACAGTGGGGCTTTTTTATATGACCACAGTAGAATTTTTTGACGGTCTTTCATCTGAGTGGGGCGCTTCTCCTACAGATTTAGCCGCCAATACGGTGGGTTCTGCAATGTTTATCAGTCAGCAACTAATTTGGCATGATCAGCGGATTCGGGCAAAATTTTCCTATCATCCTACTTCTTATGCCCAGTATAACCCCTCTTTACTTGGAGATGATAATCTTCAGCGTCTTCTTAAAGATTATAATGGTCAAACCAACTGGTTTTCGATCAATATATATTCATTTTTAAATAATAAAGAATCAAAATTTCCGCGTTGGCTGGATGTTTCATTAGGCTATGGTGCAAGGGGAATGATTGCTTCTTATAAGAATCCTCCTTCCGGTAACGGTGTCCCGAGCTTTGAACGTATACCTATGTTTTTCCTGTCAGCTGATGTGGATTTGACTCGTATTAGAACTGACTCGCATTTTTTGCGTTTCATGTTCAAGATGATTAGTTTTGTGAAAGTGCCTGCTCCTGCACTGGAGTTTAATAAACAAGATAAATTTGTGTTTCACCCGCTCTTTTTTTAGCGAAAATTCCTGATTTTATATGACAATATTTTGGGATTGGAACGGAACGCTGCTCGACGATGTGGATGTTTGTATCCGGTGTATCAATCATCTGTTGGAAGCTAGAAAACTACCTTTACTTTCCAGGGAAAAATATTTACAGATTTTTGATTTTCCGGTGAAAACCTATTATGAAAAGGCAGGTTTCAATTTTAAGAAAGAATCTTTTGATGATGTGGCAGAGGAGTTCATGGATTGGTATTATGAATATCTGCCCGAAGCCGATTTGTATCCTGAATCAGTAAATATTCTGAATGGTTTCAAAAGTAAAGGGTACAGACAGGTGATTTTGTCCGCAATGGAACATGAAAGCCTGGTAAAAACTCTGAAGAAAAAAGGCATTCTTCCATTTTTTGATGAGGTAGCCGGAATCAGCGATATTTATGCCAATGGGAAGCTGGAAAGTGCCAGAGTTTTAATAAAGAAAATGAATCTCAATGGCTCTGATAATGTTTTGATAGGAGATACTTTGCATGACCTGGAAGTGGCAAATGATTTGGGACTACGGCATATTTTAGTAGCGGATGGTCACCAGGCTCCACAAAGGCTGCTGGCCAAAACCAAAAATGTAGTGGGTCGCCTTACCGGACTTTACAAAGTTTTGTAAAAAGGAACCTTATTTGATCTGCTTTTTCAGAGCCCCCCGATCAAAAATTTGTTTATACATGACTTTTCCGGTGGAATCATAGGTAACCCAGGTGCCATTCTGAAGCCCTTTCATGTAGTTGCCTTCAATCTGGATATGACCATAAATATCATAAACTTTGTATGGCCCTTCCAGTGTATCATTTTTGTAATATCCATGAATATACACACTGTCATCCGGAAAATACTTAATCCAATCACCGTCTTTTAAGCCATTTTTATAGTAGGTTATTTCCGCAGTCTTTTCTGACGAAGGATAATATACAGTCGCTTTTCCGTTTTTAAGGTCGTTCAGATAATTTTCTTTTGCAACAAGTTTTCCATCAACATCACTATAGAAATTCCAGGTACTGTCTTTTTTTTGATTAATGAATTTCCCTTCTGCCATAGGCTTTCCGTTCAGATGGAAGGTTTTAGTGTGAACTACAGTTCCATTTTCTGTATAAACAGAAATAGCGCTGACATTTCCGGAAGGGAAGAAATATTTAAAGGTACCGTAAGGATGGTTGTCTTTAAATTGCCCTTTGTAACGAACGGCACCGTTGCTGTATGTTTTTTCCCAGGGTCCCTGCTTTCGCCCCTGGGCATCAGTCTGATTTAAATTCTGCGCAAAGCAAATAGATGTCGATATGACAATGGCTAATATAAACAAGGCTGCTTTTTTCATCTGACCGTCCGTTCTAAAGTGAATTGTTATAATTTTATACTTTCAAAAATAGTAACATTTGAACGAATATTCTTCAAAATTATTGGAAGGGGCAGTGGAAGAATTGTCCCGGTTGCCCGGAATAGGTAAACGCACGGCTTTACGTCTTGCATTGCATTTGCTTAGAGAGGATGCTGTTGCTACACACAAACTTTCGGATGCGTTAAAGAAAATGCGTGACGAAATACGTTTTTGTAAACGCTGCAACAATATTTCTGATAATGAATTCTGTGATATTTGCAGCAACTCAAGGCGGGATGAAAATACGATCTGCGTGGTTTCCGACACCCGTGATGTGCTGGCTGTAGAAAATACATCGCAGTTTAATGGCTTATACCATGTTTTAGGGGGAATTATAAATCCCATGGAAGGTATAGGCCCCAACGATTTGAATATTTCTCATCTTTTGGATCGTTTGAAATCTGAAACTATCAATGAAATTATTCTTGCCCTTCCGCCTACTGTGGAAGGCGATACGACCGGTTATTATCTGTTTAAGCTTTTAGGCCCGTTTGATTTAAAGATCACCACAATAGCGCGTGGCGTTGCTGTTGGAAACGACCTGGAATACACAGATGAAGTAACGCTTGGACGTTCCATCCTGAATCGGCTGCCTTTCGAACAATCTAATAAAAGGTAGTAGCCGTTCAAAACAGTTTCTGTGCCCTTACGGGAAATGATCTGTCACAGAAATATAATTTGCTTTTTGATAAAGAAGTAGGGGGTGTTTTCTTGAGGTTGCTATAAATTTCAGCTATTGCATGAACCGTTAAAGATTGTTAAGGTATGGAGTCTCAATGGATTTTATCCATAATTTGGCACTCAACTTTATGAAAAACTATTCTTTAAATAAATTCTTCAAACCCTTTTTCTCCTTAGTGAGAGTAAATTTATCTTCATTATGAAAAAGATTCTTTTTGTTTTTATTGCATTTCTTTTTGTTACGCCTATGGTTGCAAAACCTTTGGGAACAAAGAGTACGAGTGAGACGGTTCTTCGTCACACTCTTAAAAACGGACTGCAGGTTGTGATTATAAGAAATCCGCTTGCCCCCGTAGTTACAACTGAGATGAACTACCTCGTGGGTTCTAATGAAGCGCCTGAAGGTTTTCCCGGAATGGCACATGCCCAGGAACACATGATGTTTCGTGGCAGCCCGGGGTTATCTGCTGACCAGCTTGCCGATATTACTGCTGCTATGGGTGGCGATTTTGATGCTGATACCCGGCAAATGGTTACCCAATACTATTTTACAGTTCCTGCAGAAGATTTAGACGTTGCGCTGCATATTGAAGCTATTCGTATGCAAGGCGTACTGGACACTCAGGCATTGTGGAGCAAGGAACGCGGAGCTATTGAACAGGAAGTGGCCAGCGATATGTCGAATCCGCAGTATGTATTTTATAAAAAGCTGCTGGCAGAAATGTTTAAAGGAACGCCCTATGCACATGATGCGCTGGGTACGCGACCTTCTTTTGATAAAACGACCGGTGAGATGCTTCAAAAATTTCATCAGGAATGGTATGCTCCCAATAATGCAATTCTTGTGATCGTGGGTAAAATCGATCCACAAAAGACACTGGCTGAGGTTGAAAAACTTTACGGGAATATTCCTTCCAAAAAACTTCCTCCAAGACCGGTGTTTAACCTTCAGCCTGTAAAAACTGATACGCTTCACCTGACCACAGATTTACCTTATGGTTTGGCAATTATATCTTACAGAATGCCGGGAACCGACAGCCCCGATTATGCTGCATCTCAGGTTCTGTCTGATGTTTTATCAAACCACCGTGGAAAATTGTATTCGTTGGTTCCCGAAGGAAAGGCATTGTACACAGCTTTTTCCACAAACGGACTTCGTAAAGCCGGCATTGGATTCAGCTTTGCGGTTTTCCCGAAAGGTGCTGATGCTAAAAAGCTACTTTCTGAAGTATCTTCAGTTTTGGCATCGGAACTCAAAACCGGTGTAAACCCTGATTTGGTTGCTGCGGCAAAACGTGATGAAATTTCTTCCTTTGAATTTCAGAAGAATTCAGTTTCGGGCTTAGCTTCTGTTTGGTCCGAAGCTTTGGCAGTAGAAGGCCGTCAATCGCCTTCAGAAGATTTAAACGCTATTAAAAAGGTGACAGTTGAGGATGTAAACCGGGTCGCCAGAAAATATTTAGATCCAAGTCATGCCATTTATGTGATTTTGACGCCTCAATCTTCCGGAAAACCAATATCCCGTAAAGGATTTGGCGGGAAAGAATCTTTTGCTCCCAAGAATCCTAAGGCCGTTAAATTACCCGACTGGGCTGAAAAAGCCATGGGCAGGCTGGTGGTTCCCAAATCTATTGTAAATCCGGTGGTATCAACGTTGCCTAATGGCATTAAATTGATTGTTCAGCCGGAATACATAAGCAATACGGTGAGTGTTTACGGAAGTATCAAAAGCGAGTCTGATTTGGAAACTCCGAAAGGCCAGGAAGGTGTTAATGATCTGTTGGATCAATTGTTTGAATATGGAACAAAGACACTGAACAGGATTCAATTCCAAAAGGCTTTGGATGATATAGGCGCCAGTGAATCTGCCGGAAGCAGCTTCTCGCTTAATGTTTTGAGCGACCATTTCGAAAGAGGTGTCCAGCTGTTGGCAGATAACGAATTACATCCAGCTTTGCCGGATCAGGCTTTTTCGATTATTCAGCATCAGACAGCGGCTACAGTTGCCGGTCAGTTGCAAAGCCCTGATTACCTCTTTGGGCGGGCAATTCATAAGGCGTTGTTGCCCAAAAGCGATCCTGCTTTGCGTCACGAAACTCCTGCTTCTGTAATGTCGCTTAAGTTGAGTGATGTGGAAAATTATTATCAGCATGTTTTCCGCCCTGATATGACTACGATTGTAGTGATTGGAAATATTAATCCCGAAAAGGCCAAAGAAGTAGTTGAAAAGTATTTTGGAGAATGGAAAGCAAATGGTCCAAAACCGAATGTCGATCTTACCCCTGTACCTTTGAATAAAGCAACAACGGTGAATGTTCCCGATGCAAGCAGGGTTCAGGATAAAGTGGTCCTTGCAGAAAATCTTGGAATTACCCGTTCGAACCCTGATCGTTATGCACTGGCTGTCGGTAACCACGTTTTGGGAGGCGCATTTTATGCCACCCGTTTGTATCGCGATCTTCGTGAAAATGCAGGTTTGGTTTATTATGTTTCTTCATCCTTTAACATTGGGAAACATCGTTCGGATTATGCAGTAAGTTTTGCCTGCGATCCGCCCAATGTATCAAAAGCCAAAGCCATTGTTACAAAAGATTTGAAGCAAATGCAAAATGAAGAGGTCTCACCAAAGGAATTACTCCAGGCCAAGTCTTTGCTGCTGCGTGAAATCACATTGTCAGAATCCAGTGAAGATGATATTGCAGGCGGATTGTTGAGCCGCTCACTGGAAGGTTTGCCATTAGATGAACCCACAATTGCTGCTAAGCATTATGTGTCGCTTTCGGCCAAACAGGTCAAGGATGCTTTCGCAAAATGGGTTAATACAGATAACCTGATTCAGGTTTCGGAAGGACCAGAACCGAAATAATCAATGAAACTTTTCTGAAAGGAAGCCGCCTCAGTTTTTGGGGCGGCTTTTTTTTGTTGGCTTTCAGCCTGCCCGTTGCCACTACAGCATCACACTTATTCTTTCTTTACCGGAGCATGGGGCAAACTCCCCAGCCTCCACTTTTCGTCAGGGAAGCATGGGGCAAACTCCCCAGCCTTCACTTTTCGTCAGGGAAGCTTGGGGCAAACTCCCCAGGCTTCACTTTTTGTTGGGGAAGCTTTAAACAAAAGTTTACGGCTCCACTTTTTGCTGGGGAAGCTTTAAACAAAAGTTTATGGCTTCACTTTTTGTCGGGGGAAGCTTTAAACAAAAGTTTATGGCTTAATGGCACGCGCTGCAAGCGCACGTATTGATGAAGACCCTTGCAAAACGGAAGTCAAACAGCCAAAAAATAGCCTTTTCCCATTCATTCAATCAAAAACTTTTCTAAATTTGGTTCGAAATAACCAGCCTTGCTGACCCAAACCATCAGGAAGACTCTTTTTAAAACTTAAAGTGAACAGGAAACAAACCATTGTTTTATCGAATGACTTTCACAACGGGAAGGATATCGTTACCCTTAAGTTTGACTATGATCAGGAGTTGATTAGCGTGTTAAAGACGAATACCGGTGCACGCTGGAGCAGGGGGCATAGATTCTGGTATCTGCCCAAAGAAGAATTTAACCTACGCAAGGTTTTTAATGTTTTAAAACCGATAGCTTTTCTCGATT
>JACZJI010000075.1 GCA_014860665.1 Bacteroidales bacterium
TTTCATAAAAGATTTTCCATCAGCATCTATTCCCTGAAGTACGATTGCATATTTACCAGGTGTATCAGCTGTGGTAAATGAAAAATGAATTTCGTTTTCTGAATTAAGGTCCACATCGGGATTCCAGTAAAGAGTGTTTCTGGTATCCGGTTGATTTAAGGAATCCGGTGTCATGATAGCACATGGGCAATTATCATGAAGGAATCCATAGTTTAGGAACATCCCCGAACCCGGTAAATCAATCCCGGCAAAATCACCTTTCTTTGAAACGATATTCACTATGCTGCTATATTTCATATCGCCAATCTTATATGGAATATTCACTACATCGATACGGGAAATATTTGTGGGAGATAATGCAAGAACCTTTTCCGGATCATCTATAGCCACACCGTCAATAAGTACCAGCGGGTCCAAAGAGTCCATTTGTGGCTGAAGATTGACAATTTTGAGATATTTCTTTCCGTGGCTCTTTCTGACTTTTACCGGGGAAGGAAGATTATCAAGGTAAGCTTCAAGTGTTGGAAGTTGAATGTATTTGTTGATTTTCAAAGTGTAAGAAGGTTCTTTGTATAAAATTGTAACAGATTTTGAAGTTTCTTTATTACAACGGATACTATCGTTATAAAAGAGTTGTCTAACCCAAAAATTCTGTGCTAAATGAAATGCCACCGACTGTTCACTGGAATCTACTTTAAATATAGGATCATACAAATGAATTGGCACTGTGGAAAAATCATTATCGACGAAAATTTTAGGATGCTTTCCCGGGATATTTTTGGGGGCAATAAATAGGTCCCGGTCTCCTGAATAGGAAGGAAGTGAAAAATAAAAATGGCCGTTTTTATCTGTTTTGGCAACCTGAAAGTCTATCCTGTTCCCAGTAATGGAAAGATTCACTCTTGCCCCAATCTCTGGCTTTTTTGTTGCACTGTCTCTTAAAACTCCAGTTAGTGAGGGGCCACGGTTTTCAGGAAAGAAACGAATAGAATCTACTTTGCGTGTTACGGTATCCTTGTTAAACATGATTTCGGGGGCAGTGGCCTCAGGAATTACTGAAATACTGAGTCCCAGAATTTTTCCTGAATAGCTGCTGCTTGTTTTAACTGTAACATTGGCTTTTTCACGAGGGAAATAGGTGGCTTTGTCAGTAGAAACCTTCAGGATGTGACCAAGAGATTTCTCAATATTTTCTCCGGATGTAACTTTCAATGTATCCTTTCCTTCCAGCAGATCCGATTTGTGAGGATTGAAAATTTTCAGGCCCACATAAGCAAATGATTCAGGCCCGAGATTCCTCATGTATTTTGTGTAAACCCTGAGATAGTAATTTCCGGTTATGCTTTCCGAAGGAATGGTCAGGCATCCATGTGCGGCGGAATGAATCAAAGGAAATTTACCACCAATGATTTTGATGCCATCAGGTTCTATAATTTCCGCATATAAAAGGTAACTAAGTCCTTCCGTAGCATGGTTCGTGACAAAAGCCGTAAAATGTACTTCTTCGCCGCTAATATATATACCACGATCCGTGAATAATGCCAGTTTCTCTGCTTTCGGAAATTCATTACTCGCCTGACCCCTCAGTATCGGAGGGAAAGCCAGCAACAGTAGCATCAGCGGGTAGTATTTATAATATTTTTTGTTCATATCAATTTGGCCAAAATGAAGGTTTGACATTTGTGCCGCCCAATAACAGACAATTAACACAATAAGGCTCCAATCTATATGGAAGCGGACCATTCGGACCCGCTAAAATGGCTGCCGGCCAATACTTTTTATCAAGCATCAATTGGCCGTTTATGTAATGGAGTTGGATTTCTTCGCAGGCCACTAAATAATGTAAGGTTAATCCGGGAACAGGAGGTATGAAAATCCGTTTGTAACTTGCCGATTCAGCACTGAAAAACCCAAGCACTGCTTTATCGGGATGGGTAATATCACGAAGGTTTCCGCGTATCGAAACCGGCTGTTTTACATATAAACCTCCTTCCTGGGTGCTGTTCGTTTCC
>JACZJI010000076.1 GCA_014860665.1 Bacteroidales bacterium
ATACAGGATGTTTTACTTGAGTAATAATAGGTTTTTCTATCTTATTTTTCCTACTATTAACGGTTTGTGCGTTTAATGTAAATGCTGAAAAAAGCAAGGCAATTAGAAGCTGCGAAAGTATTGAACGAAATTTGTTTTTCATGATTTTTTGATTTATTACCATTCAATCAGTTTTTAAAAAACGGATTATTTATACAACACAACATAATGCCATGGTTCTAATTTAATGTTCCAGTCAGAATGTATTTGAATTTTTTCGTCTGTGAATAGTTCGTTATACTTTCCGTGAATGACTTCATTTTCCAGTTTAAACTCTTGAGAAGCCGGGCTCAGATTCAAAATTACAACCACCTGATTGCCGTCCTTTTCACGATAAAACGCAAATACAGACTGACTAACTCCTTTTGAGAGAGGAACCAGAGTTCCGCCTTCCGAACCATTCCACAAAGCCTGGTTATCTGCTTTAAACTTGTTCAAAGTGGTATAGAAATCTTCATAAGTTTTATGACTCCAGTCGATGGTGTCTTTTTTAAAGAAGCGAAGTGCTTTGTTGCTTCCGGCTTCTTCACCTCCGTAAATCAATGGAAAACCGGGAATTGTGTAATCCAGTACAGTAAAAGCTTTAAAGCCTTTCCCCAGACGATCGAATGCCGTTCCATTCCATGAATTTTCGTCGTGATTACTTGTAAAATACATGCGGTAAACATTGGGACCATATGTTTCGTTTTCCCAATTCATATAACCCCATAAATCCGATGCGTGCTTCTTGCCCTGTGCAATATCATTGTCAAGATGCAGCATATTCCAGGTATAATTCATATCGAATGCATGTTTCATTAGAGCCGTGTTATCTTCGTCTTCTGCAAGCATGAAAACAGGTTTGATCTCGTCAAGTTCTTTTCGGGCTTCATCCCAAAAATCTACCGGAACCATTCCGGCAACGTCACAACGAAAGCCATCAACATCAGCATTTTTCACCCAGTACTTCATGGCATTGATCATGGCCTTACGAAGCGCCATATTTTTATAATTCAGCTGGATAACATCGGTCCAATCATATGGGGAGACAAATCCACCTTCATTGTTGTGATCGTACCAGTCTGGATGCTCTGTTGCCCAGACGTTATCCCAGGCGGTATGATTGGCTACCCAGTCAAGAATGACATGCATGCCTCTCTTGTGCGCATCATTAACCAGGTCTTTTAGATCCTGTAATGTTCCAAAATGAGGATTTACTTCTTCATAGTTTTTAATTGAATAATAACTTCCCAGGCTTCCTTCACCACCTTTTCTGTTTTTTTCACCTATTGGGAAAACTGGCATGAGCCATAATATTTTGACCCCCATTTTCTCCAACCTTGGTAAATTAGTTTCAAAAGCTTTGAAAGTACCTTGAGGTGTATATTGACGAATGTTTACTTCATAAATGTTTGCCTTAATGCTCCAGACAGGATGCTTTACTTGTGTAATAAGAGGTTCGCTCATCTTATTTTTATGATTGTTAACAGTTTGTGCGTTTAATGAAAATGCTGTAAACAGCATTACAATTAAAGCCGGCGAAAATATTGAAAAAAATTTGTTTTTCATGGTTTATGTTTTTTTACCAGCTGAGCACTATTTTTTGACTACTGTTTGGACATGTAAATGTCAGGACTCCATCATCAGGATTTTGATAATTAGCCAAATATAACGATTTTGAATTGGTTTCAGGAATTTCGCCTGTTCCGTTTACAAAAACTTTTTTGACAGAATTTCCAAATCCATGTAAAACAAAGCGCAAAACTTTGAACTTTGATTGGTAAGTGCCTTCCGGGGCATCAAGGACAATTTTCTTACTATTTCCATCATAAGTAATTTCTCTTTTGAAATAAACGCCCTTTTCATAATTGTAAGTGGTTCCGTCATCTTCATAGTAAACGTAGTGCGAATTTCCTGTGCCGGCGTAAATATGAATTTCCAGCGTGTCTCCCGGATTTTCTCCTGTATTTTGAATTAGTTTCTGAACAGGAATGATGGCTCCTGCTTTCACGAAGACAGGAAGTTGATCCAGCGGGCTTCCGGTGAAAAACTCAGTGTTCCCGTTGAATTTCTTGTCTGTGTAGAACGAATACCATTCTCCTTTTGGGAGGTATGCTTTTACTGCATTTTGCGTACTTCTTGCAGGAACGACCAATAAGGAGGGACCAAATAGATACTGATTGTCGAATTCGGGATTATAAACGGTGCTGTCTTTCGTATATTCAATACTCAAACTTCTCTGAACCGGCATTCCGGTTTCGTGAGCTTCATAAAATGCTGAATAAATATAGGGAAGCAGGTGATACCGCAAATCGATAAAATGTGTGGCTAAAGCCCTTGTAGATTCTCCATATGACCAGGGCTCCGACCTGTTTGAGTTCAGGGTGGAGTGCACTCTGAAAAATGGGCAAAAAGTGCCGATGCTAACCCATCTGGCATAAAGATCCGGCGTGGCGTTTCCCTGAAAACCTCCAACATCATCACCAGCAAAAGGAACCCCGGATAATCCAAAGCTGTTAATCAGTCTGATTCCAAGCATCATGTGATCGTCGGTGGCATGATTATCGCCAGTCCAAATTGCAGTATAGCGCTGTAATCCGGCATATCCGGCACGGGTCAATACCAGCGGGCGTTTGCCGTCCATAAGTTTCCGGGTACCTTCGTAAGTGGCACGTGCCATTTGCATTCCGTAAACATTCTTACCGGTCAGGTAGGAAACGTGTTTCCCTTCCCAATCCATTTGGATGATGGGAGGGACATCTTTTCCCCAGGTGGCAATTTCGTTCATATCATTCCAAAATCCTGAAACGCCATCTTTTACCATGCCCTTAAACTGAGTTCCCCACCAGGTTCTTACATCTGGGTTGGTAAAGTCCGGGAAGTTACACCAGCCCGGCCATACCTGTCCGGTGTAGTTTGTTCCGTCCGGATATTTGATGAAATAGTTGTCCTTTACACCTTCATCGTAAACATTATAACCTTTTTCCACTTTTATGCCGGGGTCAATGATAACGACAGTATGAATGCCCATTTTCTTTAAATTTCCAACAAGTTGTGCCGGATGTGGAAAGCCTTTTGGACTCCATGTAAAGACTTTGTAAGCATCCATATATTTGATATCAAGATAGATGACATCTAACGGGATGTTTTTATCACGGAAAGTTTGCGCAATTTCCATAACTTCTTTATCAGGATAATATGCCCAACGGCACTGTTGAAATCCCAATCCCCAAATCGGCGGCATTTTGATGCGTCCGGTAAGATGGGTGTAATCTTTTAAAATTCCTGAAACATTCTGATCATAAATGAAATAATAACTCACCTGGCCATCGTCCACTGAAAAATAGGAGAAACGGTTATTTCCCGCACCAAAATTGAAAACACTCTTGGTGGTATTATCTACAAAGATGCCGTAATTCAACCCGTTGTGAATTCCCATATAAAAAGGAATGGTAGAATAAAGCGGGTCGCTCCAGTTTTCATAATTCGGATTGTCTGTATTCCAGTTGGTATAAGCTGATCCTCTGCGGTTTAAATCTCCGGTTTTTTCACCCAATCCGATGAATTTTTCATCGGGGTAAAGTTTTTTAAAGCAAAAGAGCTTCCCATCCAGCCAGTAAGCTCCCATATTATCATCCTGATTGATAACCTTCCCGTCAGGAGTTTTAAAAGTAAACCTCAGAGGAGATTTAGTAATTTGTAACTCCAACGAATCTGTTTTAATAATAAAATCATCCTTATTTTCCTGAAAGGTAAACTTTACCTTCTGAGGTTTCGCAATGACGGCATATGAAGGTAAGTCACGGTAGCTTTTCCCCCACAGGGAAATCTTAAAAATTGTCGGGCTGAAAAGCGTCACCCTAGCCGTACCATGGGTTGTCTTAAATGTGAAAACCTGGTCCTTTTTATTTAGCCTTTCAAAATTGCCAAGGCTTTTCCCTTCCTGTTGTTGTGCCATCATTGGAGAGATGAGAAAAATTGCAATTAAAATGAATAGAACTTTTTTCATGAGGAGATGAATTTACTCTCAAAATTTATTAATTATACAAATATAAGACGTAATTCATACGGAAATGGCATGTCAATTGCGAAATAGAACCATCATTACAATTGAAATCATTTTGCCTCTAAAACATAACCGATTTGTCTTATGCAAAGGTTTGAGGAAAGGTTTTTTCAGTTAAAAATATCTCAAATAGGTAAGTGTATTTACGCCGCTTGACAATTAATGTTTGTGTTCATCGTTCAATACAATAAATTACTTTTGTAGCTAAGAAAAGCAGTTATGAGTGTTGTTGAAATTAAAGGGGTTTCGAAATTTTACGGAAAGCAGAAAGCGCTGAACCAGGTTAATATCAATATTGACAGGGGGGAAGTTGTGGGGTTACTCGGCCCTAACGGTGCCGGAAAATCCACATTAATGAAGCTGCTCACTTCTTTTATTTCTGCAGACGAAGGTGAAATAACCATACAAGGAGTGAATGTCAGAGAGCAATCTCTTAAGATCAGACAGTGGGTAGGCTATCTTCCTGAGAATAATCCGCTTTATCCTGAAATGTATGTGCGCGAATATTTGCGTTTTGTTTATGAGATGTATCCCAACAAACAAAGAAATCCAAATCGCGTAAGTGAAATGATAGATCTGACAGGTTTGGGGCCTGAACAAAACAAAAAGATTGGGGCTTTATCCAAAGGCTATCGACAGCGTGTGGGACTTGCGCAAGCGCTGATTCATGACCCGGAGGTTCTGATCCTTGATGAACCGACTTCAGGACTGGATCCGGTACAACTTCCCGGAATCCGGTCGGTAATTTCCAATCTTGGAAAAGAGAAGACAGTTTTACTTTCCACGCATGTCATGCAGGAAGTGGAAGCCATGTGCAACCGGGTTGTAATTATTAATCATGGACAAATTGTTGCTGACCAAAGTATTGAAGAGTTTTCTGAAATGAAGACTTCCGACTATCGCTATAAATTGGAGCTTAAAGAAACAATTAATGCAGCGTTGCTCTTGGAAATTCCTTTTGTTCAAAAAGTAGAACCCCTCTCTGAGAAAGAATGGATTATTATTCCTGCAGAAGGAAAAGATATCCGTGAATCCGTGTTTAAATTTGCCGTAACACACAATCTTAATATTTTGGCTTTTTCCAGGATTGAACAGAAAATGGAGGAAATTTTCAGAGAGCTTACTGCAGGAAAATAAATATCTACATCTGTAAGGTAAATTTAGAAACATTCTGTAAAAAAAGTTTTACTATCTTTGTGCCCTCGTTCATAAGACGAAAATTTTAGTGGAAGGATTTGATTGATTGCAACCACGTAAAAATAATGCTAAACCAGTTTTTTACCGCCAATCAACCATTTTCCCCGTTTTATTTAGTGTTTAATTTAAGTAAATTGAATTATGTCATATTTATTTACCTCGGAATCTGTATCCGAAGGACATCCTGATAAAGTATCAGATCAGATTTCTGATGCCGTACTGGATGAAATGCTGAGGCAGGACCCCCAGTCTAAAGTAGCTTGCGAGACACTTGTAAGTACAGGGTTGGTTGTGGTAGCCGGTGAAGTAAAAACGAACGCATGGGTTGATTTGCAAAGCGTAGCGCGTAATACGATTGAGAAAATAGGTTATACCAAGGCTGAATATCAGTTTGACAGTAAGTCATGTGCAGTAATTTCAGCCGTACACGAGCAATCTGCTGATATTAATCAGGGAGTTGAAAGAGCAAAGGAAGAGGACCAGGGTGCCGGAGATCAGGGAATGATGTTTGGCTATGCCACTCGGGAAACTTCCAATTATATGCCATTAACAACTCAAATTGCTCACGAACTTTTGCTGGAATTGGCTAAAATTCGCAGAGAAGGTAAGGTGATGACTTATCTTCGACCCGATGCAAAATCGCAGGTTACTCTTGAATACAGTGACGATGATATCCCTTTAAGAGTAGTCACTCTCGTAATTTCAACTCAACATGATGAGTTTGATACGGAAGTCGCCATGCAGAACAAAATTAGAGAGGATATAGAAAATTATTTGATTCCCAGGGTCAGGAAGAATTATCCTGATCATTTGTTTGATAATTACAAATTGTATGCAAATCCTACAGGGAAGTTTGTAATTGGCGGACCTCATGGAGATACCGGACTTACAGGCCGAAAGATTATTGTTGATACATATGGTGGCCATGGCGCTCATGGGGGCGGGGCTTTTTCCGGAAAAGATTCATCCAAGGTGGACCGTTCGGCAGCTTATGCTACCCGTCATATTGCAAAGAACCTGGTGGCAGCAGGAGTGGCTGATAAGATTCTTGTTCAGGTGGCCTATGCTATCGGAGTAAGTGAGCCGGTTGGTTTTTATGTGAATACCTACGGGACGGCCAATGTGAAAAATAATGAAGGAAAGGTTCTTAGTGACGGAGAAATTGCTTCCATCGCAAGTAGTATTTTCGATATGCATCCTTATGCTATTGTGAGGAGATTCGGGTTGAAGAACCCCATCTTTGAAAAAACCGCTTCATATGGTCACTTTGGGAGAAAACCTTACACTGAAGAAGTAGAAGTGTTTTATGAAGATGGAACAACTTCATTTGTGGAAGAACAAAACGGCCGGAAAGTGTATAAAAAGCAAGTTAAATTTTTCGGATGGGAAGAACTTGACTATGTTGATAAAGTAAAATTGGCGTTTGGACTTTAATCAAAACCAAAAAGGCGGGAAATTTCCCGCCTTCTTAGTTTCTAACAAAATGTATTAATATTTACTGGTTGCTCACAATTAGTTTGTTGCTCTTAATCATTTGACCTTTATAATAAACTGTACAGAAATAAAGGCCATGGGTTAGATCGCTCACGTTAATCTGAAGAGAATTGTTCGAACCCTCTATAGGATAAGTTTTCACCGTTTTTCCGGTAAGGTCCATTATTTTCACTTCACCAAAATCGTTGATAGAAGGAAATCTATAGTTGATTTTTACAAATGAAGAAGCCGGATTAGGAAATGGATTTGAGAATTGTATCTGCGGTATGTTAGTGTTTTCGGTATCTTTATAAGAAGCAATGTTAAAAGATGTTTCTGAAGAATCCTCCATTACATTGCTTCCCTGCGATTCGATTGTCATACTGAGGTTGGGTTTTTTCCCTGATTCAGATGCCAAAAGAGCGAAAGGGGCTATTAAAAGGAACCCTAACAAGGCGACTTTAATATGGAGTAATATGTTTTTCATAAGTGTCTTCATGATTAAATTCCTCGATACAAATGTAGTTTTGTACTTTGGAATAAAGTGTTAAAGGAATTTAAAAAAAGTTTAGAAAATCAAATAGTTAACTCCAGAAAGGAGTATAAGTGCCCACCCGAAAAATAGCCTGTTAGCTTAAGGCAATACTTTTTTAAGAGTTTTTATTTATTCGTGAGATTCAAATTTTAAAAGTGTAGCGCATTGAAATTTGTAAGTCGAATCCCGATTCATCGGGAATAGCGGAGCGTATCGGGATAAATGAGTTTCATACTGCGATGCTTGCATCTTTAGAAAAAGAAATTTCTTTTTTGATACCTCGTTAGCTCTGCTGCGAGGTAGTTCATTTCCGGGTATTGGATTCTCTGGTTCCTATGCCGCCGCTTTGGAACCGTATTAAGCCTGGGATAACGTTCCCTATTTTGCCCCGATTGTAGCCTTCCAGGGGGAGTTTAGGGAGAGTATAGGGAGAGAATAGGGGGAGAATAAGGAGAGAACAGGGCGTCTTTATGAGGAGTTGAAGGCTTGCTGAAGGGGAGTTAAACCCTTGTTGAAGCAGAGGTATAGACAAGAATTTTTACAATTGGAATTATTATAAGGTTTTTATTCCATCTTCAGGTGATGGTTTTCGTTAGGTAATTTGGATAACTAATTTTTTTTTGCTGCTTTAAAATTTGTTTTCCGGCAGATGATAAATTAAACCCTTGTTAAAATTCATTTTTATGTAATTTCGCCGAGCCGAATGAAAAATTAAACCCAATTGCATTAGATCAAATGGAACAAAATCAGAAAAGGCCTGTATTGCTGACTCTACTATGTATTCTTACATTTATTGGCGGCGGAATGACTTTATTTTCAAACACAGTGATCTACCTGATGTTTGATCAGTTTAAAAATCTTTTCGCCAGTCATCCCAATATGGAGTTCCTTGGAACCAAGATGGATTTTGCATTTGTATTTAATCTTAACAAGTTATATTTCCTTTCCCAGGGAATTTTTTCCGGTCTGGCTTTAGCCGGTGCATTTTTGATGTGGAATCTGAAGAAAATAGGATTTCACCTTTATGTTCTTTCGCAATTAATATTGTTAATCATTCCTGAAATTTTTATTCCGCACCTTCCTTTCCCTTTATTCCAGTTAAGCATTAGTTTCCTTTTTGTTTATTTTTATTACAAACATCTGTCCATTATGCAGTAACTGGTTTTGTTTTAGGAGAATAACCAAGTGATTTCTATAGAGTATTCTCTTCCTCATTTTTTCAATTTTTACTATAAATTCTTCATTTTTGAGGGCCCAGTGGACTTATTTTTCTGTCCAAGGGACTCAGGATACTTGTGATTTTGTAGTACCTCCGATTATATTTCAAGATTCTTATTAATCTAACATGCTGAAAACAAGGGTTTTTATGTGTTTGCATGTTAAATTTTTTACGATTGTTAAAAAAAGTTAATGAAAGTTAACTAAAGTTATTATATTTGGCATTCGGTTTAATTCTCAATTAATTTTTTATAAACTAAAATTCATCATTATGAGAAAATTTACGATTGCACTTTTGGTGCTCCTCTTTGCAGGCATGAATTTCGCGTTTGCACAGGTGAGAACAATAAGTGGTACTGTTACGAGCTCTGACGATGGTTCTAAGTTGCCTGGTGTGACTATCCGTGTTAAAGGAACCAATGTCGGGACCATCACAGATGTGCATGGTAACTATACACTAAAAGTTGGAGAAGATGCCAAGGTTTTGGTGTTTTCATTTGTTGGTATGAGAACCCAAGAAATCAACATTGAAGGAAAAGATATTATCAATGTAGCTCTTGCTTCAGAAACGAAAGGTCTTAGCGAAGTAGTCGTTATGGGTTATACCACCAAGGGAAAAAACGAACTTACAGGTTCTGTTGTCCAGGTGAGCGGATCAAGTATTAATGAGGTTCCGGTTGCCACCCCTGACCAGGCTTTGCAGGGAAAAGTTGCAGGGCTTGAGATTTCGAGTTCATCAGGTACTCCTGGTTCGGTTGCTGACATTAGGATCCGTGGTGTAGGCTCTATCACTGCCGGTAATCAACCATTGATTGTTGTTGACGGTGTTCCTGTTAATAGCACAAATCTCTCCGGTAGTACAGCTACCAGTTCATTAAGCGACCTGGCTGCTATCAACAGTGACGATATTGCCAGTATTACAGTGTTAAAGGATGCTTCTGCAACAGCAGCTTATGGTGCCCGCGGTTCAAATGGTGTAATTGTGATTACCACCAAACAAGGACGTATGGATTCCAAAACTACTTTTAATTTTTCTGCTTATTTGGGGTACCAAAATAATGCAGTCCAGGGCGAGGTTCCATTGACTGGTGAACAAAGGAAAACACTTTTCCTTCAGGCGGTATATAACACCTTTGGTGCAGATTATGGATTTGATCAGGCCGGAGCCTATGATTTTGCTATCAATAATGGCCTCGATTACGGATACCTTGCATCCTGGGATGGTAAGAACGCAGACTGGACGAAAGTTATGACCAATAAGAATGCACCGGTTAAAAGTTATAACCTTTCTGCATCTGGTGGTGACAAGGTTTCATCTTTCTACGCTTCCGTTGGCTATGATAAAACAGAAGGTACCGTAATTAGCAGTAGCTTTAAAAGATTCTCGGCTACATTGAACTATAACAGGGATCTGACAAAAAAACTTAAGTTTTCCACTAATAACATAGTATCTAATACTCATCAGAATGCTTATCTGGAGCAAAGTGCTTATTATGGCAACCCTAACCTGGCAAAATATTTTGAGAGTCCCTGGATTCATCCTTATAATGCCGATGGTACTATCAATTTGAGTCCTGATCTAGGAGCTTTTAACCCGCTGTATATTGCAAAATATAATATCAGTTTTAATGACCTTACCCGTGCTATCAGTAATTCTTTTCTGGAGTACACCATCATTAAAAATCTGAGATTTAAAACTTTAATAAGTTTTGATTATTCACTTGCTAATTACAAAACTTATGATAACCCAAATTATGGTGACGGTGAAGGAATAGGTGGTTATGCTGAAAATTCTGATGACAAATACTTTAATTTAGTTACTCAGAATTCACTGGATTATGTTTTTCGCTATCACGATCATATGTTTTCGTTTAAAGCTTTGATGGAATATCAGAAGAATACGGAAAATTATTTGTATGGTTATGGTGAAAATTTCCCAACTCTTGGTTTGACAAATATTGCTAGTACAAGTGCTAACTGGAATGCATATTCTTCTTTTAATGACTGGAGTAATTTGTCATATCTTGGAATGATTAACTATAATTATCGTGGTAAATATATCGCTGACTTTACTATCAGAAGAGAAGGTTCCTCAAAGTTTGCTACAGACAAGCGCTTTGGTAATTTTTGGGCTATAGGTGCTGCCTGGAACATGAGTCAGGAATCTTTCCTCTCAAATGTCAAATTTATAAACTCTTTAAGAATCAGAGGTTCTTATGGTTTGAGCGGTAACTCTGATATTCTTGATGTAAATGGTAATCCCGCTTTACATTCCTGGCAGAATCTGCTTTCTTATAGTGCTACTTATGCTGGTAGTGGCGGTAGTCTCCCCAGCCAGTTTGGTAACAATAATTTGACATGGGAAAAGAATAATACTTTGGATCTTGGAGTTGATTTTACTTTATGGAATAACAAAATCAACGGTACAGTTGCTTATTACAATAAAAAAACTTTTGATTTGTTACAAAACGTGCCTTTGTCAATGACTACTGGCTTTACCACTCAGGATCAAAATGTGGGTACAGTTATTAATAAAGGTATCGAGGCTACATTATCCGTTGATATTATTCGTTCAGAACATTTAAACTGGACAATATCCGGGAATTTTGCAACTGTTAACAATGAAGTGACGAAATTGGCAAAGAATGCCGATGGAACTGATATTAATATAGAAACCGGGTCGCGGAAAGTAGCAGTAGGTCATCCTATCTATGCATGGTATATGCAAAAATATGCCGGTGTTGATCCTCAAACAGGTAATGCTTTGTGGTATCTGGATGGCAATAGCGGTGAGACAACTACTAATTATTATGCTGCTGCTAAAGCATACCAAGGCGGAAGTGCATTGCCAACCTATACCGGTGGATTATCAACCCACGTTGATTACAGAGGATTTTTTGTTGATGCCAGCTTCTATTTTTCAGGTGGAAATAAAATTTATCAGGACTGGGCATTTTATACAAACAACTCTGGATTGTATACAACCTTGTTCTTTAATGGTGTATCAGAGTTGACAAATGCCTGGACACAGCCCGGTGATGTTACGGATGTTCCAAAAATGGTGTATTCAACTTCTTCTAACAACTCCAGAACATCAACCCGTTTCTTGTATTCAGGAAATTATGTTCGTCTGAAAGGATTGACTTTTGGTTATAGCGTTCCAAAGAGATATCTGTCTCACATTAAGTTTGACGGTGCTACTGTTTACGTAAGGGGAAGCAATATTTTCACCTGGGTAAAAGACAAGCGCCTGAAATATGACCCGGAAGTTGGTGCTGATGGTTTTACTATGTTAACTACGCCCCCGGTAAAATCTATTGTTTTTGGTGTTAATTTAAAATTTTAAAACATGAAAAAGATTCTAAATTCGATATTACTGGTTGTGCTTGTGGCTGGCTTTTTTTCTTGCAACAAATCCTCATTAGACCCGACACTGGCACAGCAGAAAATTTTCGACGTCACCTCTCTTAGTGATATTGAAGGCCTTTTGAATGGTGCACTCGATAAGATGACTTATTACACCTACTACGGCAGAGACTATATTATTTTTGGCGAAGTTCGGTCAGACGATTGCTTTGCCAATGGTAAATCAGGCCGTTTTCTGACACCTGCTGCTATGGATATGGGGTATAGCGATGCTTATGCTCATGATACATGGCTTCAGATGTACAGTACAATCGCAAATCTGAACATTATTATTGCACAGGATCCGGCTAAACTGACCGGTGATGCAGCAGCAATCAAAAATGTGATTGGTGAAGCTTACGCACTTCGGGCGTTGGTTCATTTTGACTTACTAAAACTTTATGGTCAGCAAAATGTGACAGGTGGCAATGATGTAGGTATTCCTTATGTAACAACTTACAGAGGTTCTGATATTACTCCTGCACGAAATACTGTCGCACAGGTACACGATTCTATCAATGCTGATTTGGCAAAAGCATTGACATTGATGTCTGCTGATTTGAATTCTTCACCCGAATATGTTACTACTGATGCAGTTTATGCTTTGCAGTCAAGAGTGGCATTGTATTTCGGTGATTGGGCTGCTTGTAAAACAGCTGCTGAAGAAGTTATTAATTCCGGGAATTATTCTATTATAGATGCTGCTGATTATCCTACTACATTTACAAATAAATCATCAGTTAATATAATCTTTGAATTAGCAGAGACTTCTACAGATAACCAAGGTATAAATGGATTGTCTTACATCTACAGAGGTACCAGCTATGGTGATATTCAGGTTGTTGATAGCATAACAAAAATATTTGATCCAGGTGATGTTCGTGCTTCTGCCGATATGCTTAGCTACAATTATGATGCAGGTAAGCTGAGAAATGTTGGAAAATATCCTACAGTTCCTGGTTATGATTATGACATCCCGTTGATTCGTTATGAAGAGGTTGTTTTAAACTATGCTGAAGCATTGTATCGCCTGAATCCTGCTGATCCAAATGCTTTGGTATGGTTAAATAAAGTGCCTGCTAACAGAGGTGCTAATCTTTATACCTCTGTAACTGAAGATAACATCTTACAGGAAAGACAAAGAGAACTTTGTTTCGAAGGTTTCCGTTTTGATGACCTTGCCCGCACACAAAGAGATATTCCTTTGGTAGAGCCGTTGCGTCAATCAATGGGAACAGTTCTTTATGGAGACTATAAATATGCATTTCCAATACCTATCGCAGAAATTAATGCGAATCCGAATGTAGTACAAAACAAAGGGTACTAATATTTTTTCTCATAACTATGGTAAGAGGTCGCTTCAATATGGGGCGGCCTCTTTTTTATAAACTGATGTGAATTGTTTTGCAAAGGTATTTGAGAACAAACCAGAGCCTTTTGTGGCGAGCCTAACGAAAAAACTGCCGAAATTTTTGTTTCCATAGCCTTAGAAATCTTATTCATGAATTTTTTACCAGGGAAAATTTTTGGATACAGGTTAATTACCAAAATTTCTTTTAATTTTGTTTCTACTATATACGGATTGGTTTGGCATCCATTTTATCTTCAACGCTTTACTGCAACAAATATTTCTTATTATTTTGAGTTTTTTATATTAGACCGGGTAAAACAGGATATGACCGATAATACTTTAAAATAAGAGTTATGACCTTTCATCAAAATTTACAACCAAAATACATGAAATACCTAATCTTTTTATTGCTTTTTTCGGAGGTTGCTATGGGGCAAACAGTTGGCCTCCAACAGGACAAATCGGACAATAAACCTGGATATGTTCTTTTTGCACCCATGACCAGTAAATCCACTTTTCTTATAGACAAATGCGGAAGAAAAATCCACGAATGGGATCGCTTCTACTACCCGGGAGATGCTGTATATTTTTTGCCTGATGGAAATCTTTTGAGAACTGAGCATATTCAAAACCCTGTTTTTAACGCAGGGGGTGGCGGCGGTGGTAGAATTGAGTTAATTGATTGGAACAGTAATCTGCTTTGGTACTATACAATTTCCGATTCAACACAATTACAACACCACGATATTGCTCCAATGCCGAATGGTGATATTTTAGCCATTGTCTGGCAAATAAAATCAAGGGCTTTTGCACTCAGTTTGGGAAGAGATCCGGCTAAATTGAAGGCCGGAATTAGGTTTACTAAAATAGTAGAGTTGAAGCCTGTCGGAACAGATTCAGCAAAAATTGTTTGGCAGTGGAATGTATGGGATCACCTCAACCAGGATTTTGATCCTACAAAACCCAATTACGATACCATTTCAAAGCATCCAGAATTAGTTAACATCAATTATCTTTATTCTCCTCAATTCAGTCATCCCGATTGGTTGCATGTCAATGCTATAGATTACAACCCTTTGACCGATCAAATTTTACTCAGTGTTCATAATTTTAATGAAATCTGGGTGATTGATCACAGCACCACTACAGCACAGGCAGCATCTCATTCCGGTGGAAAATACGGAAAGGGAGGAGATCTGCTTTATCGCTGGGGAAATCCGGCAGCTTACAACAGAGGCGACTCCTCTGATCAGAAATTTTTTCTGCAACATAACGCACATTGGATTAAACCGGGTTTACCTAATGCCGGAAAAATTATCGTATTCAATAATGGTAATGGGCGACCCACGGGGAATTATTCGTCGATAGATATGATTAACCCTCCGATTACTGATTCAAATACATATACCCTTGATAATGATTCCACTCCTTATTTACCTAAGGAAGAGTTCTGGACATACACAGATAGTGTCCCCAGTGATTTTTATAGCGAAAATATTGGAGGTGTTCAAGTTTTAAGTAACGGCTCCATGCTTATTTGCTCCGGTGCCACAGGAACTTTTTTTGAAATAGATAGTGCTAAAAAGATAGTTTGGAAATATACCAATCCCATAAGCCATGATACTGCAGTGAGCCAGGGAAGTGTACCTGTTGCTAATGCTGTTTTCAGGTGTGCATTTATAGAACCGGATTTTCCTGGACTAACCGGTAAGGATCTGACACCCGGAAATCAAATTGAACAAAATCCAATTTATCCATCATTATGTGATGCCATTTCGACCGGGGTTGATAATATTTCTGAAAAAGCAAAGCTTTCTGTTTTTCCAAATCCTGCACATAATTACCTGAACGTTGCGATCAGTCCGTTCCAGGATAATTTGATTCTGAACGTATTTAATTTTGAAGGCAAACTTTTATTAAAATCCAAAATTAAGTCGCCAAAATTTACAATTGACCTGTCTGAATATACAAAGGGAATATATTTAATAAGGATCAAACATGGGGGAGAAATATTTTCCCGTAAATTTATTAAAGAATAGCAGTAATTTCAACTGGAGAATGAACGTAACATCTATAAACCTGAGTTAGATATCAGTGGTCTTGAAAAAATAAACCTTATTTTTTGTGTTTTTTGATTGTTGTCCATGAATAACTTGCCTGACGACAATCAGGAATTCATGGCCTAAAGTTTCAATCGTCCCAAGGGGACTAAAAAATCTTAGAGTGATTTAGCATACTTAGACCGGGAATTTATTCCAAGGTAACGCTGACAGACGGCATCAGGTTTGTTTCCGGAAAAAGAAATAACAGGAAGTGCCGAATTATTGGCATACTTTTACTTACCTAAAACACCAGCATTAAATGCAAGACCAATATCCCAAATGGTCAATTAGTCCTTTTTTAATGTTTTGATTATTTCCTGCTCGCTTACTAGATTATTCTCCAGCAACGGATTCAATAACCGGTTTGGGGAGAACTTCCACAAAAAGTGTTTACCGATGTATGCTTTAATTAATGTTCGGCAAAATATGCTTAAACAAGGATCTGTGGTGGTTGAATCCAATACACATTGCCGTCAACCTGGATTTCAAATTCACTTTTATGGCAACTCTTAAGAGCTTCATCAATTAAGACATAGGCAAACTGTTCAAAGATTTTCTGGTAGCGCTTTTCATTGGCCTTTCCAGGGTGTCTGCGAAACACAGTCGGAACAACGCCAAGATAGTATTACTTGGACTGATATGCTTCAGGGCTCAGCATCAAGTTGCGCATACTGTCCCAGGAAGTAAACTGTACGAATACCGTGCAAAGCATTTGATCCCCACAGGGAAAAGATCGAACGTAATTGTTTCCATCATGATTTTTTACATTCCGGTCAAAGACCCGGGGAGGCAAAAATCGGTTAGCTGTGAGGAAATCGTTACACTAAAAAAACAGCTACAACTTTGATTTACATAGAATTTCAAAGACCTGGTCCTTGTTTTTAGTGCCCTATGGTGATAGTGACTTACGAAAATTATTTATGATTCTTTTAAAAAAATTAACAAAAAATATGGTTGTTTAACAAATTTTGTATATTTACAGATCGCAATTATAAACAAAAAACTATTCTTATGAGAAAGTTTACACTTTTCTTGGCGTTCTTGTTTTTTATAGGTGTGAATTTTGCATTCGCACAAACGAGAACAATTAGTGGAACTGTTACCAGTGCTGATAACGGCTCCGCTTTACCCGGTGTTTCGGTAGTTGTTGTCGGTACGACAAATGGTACTGTTACTGATTTAAACGGGAAGTACACACTCACTGTGGGACCTAATGCAAAGGCCTTGTCTTTTTCATTCGTAGGAATGAAAAAACAGGAGATTACTATTGGTTCCTCAAATGAGATTAACGTTGTAATGCAAACACAAGCCTATGCTGTTAACGAAGTAGTCGTAACAGCTCTTGGTGTTTCAAGGCAAGCAAGAGCCTTGGGTTACTCAGTAAGTAGTGTTAATTCTACAGAAATTAGTAAAACTGCAGTACCGACGTTGTAAACGCACTTTCTGGTAAAGTTGCCGGTGTGCAGATTACAAATTCTTCAGGAGCTGCTGGTTCTGCTCCATTTGTTGAAATCAGGGGATCATCATCAATCCTTGGTAACAATCAGCCGCTTTATGTGGTTGATGGTGTGCCGATTGAGTCTGGTGGCGGTGATGGAACTGTTGACCAGGTAGCTTATTCCAGCAGAACTGTCGATATTAATCCTGATGACATTGCTTCAATTTCTGTATTAAAAGGTGGTGCTGCTACTGCTTTGTATGGAATGCGCGCTGGTAATGGTGTAATTCTTATTACAACCAAAAAAGGGCAGAAACAAAATGGATTGAGTATTAACTTTAGTACTTCAACCAAATTTGAGAAAATTTCTCAGGTGCCTGCCTTACAGAATCAGTATTCACAAGGTAGCTTTTATTTGGGGGCCTATTATGGTTCCTCATATATGGATCCAGACGCCCCTTACTACAATGGAGCTTCTTGGGGCCCCGCCCTCTCAACGTTGCGTTATACTACAGATCCTAACTATGTTCCGGCAGATGGTGCTACAACATCCATGGCTGATTATATTAAATATTGGGATCCTAACGGACGTCTTGTTGATGCCAACAGCTCTTTTGCTTCTAGTAAAAAGGCTATTGCATACAACCCTTACGATTTCTTCCAAATAGGCGTAGCTGCTGACAATAACGTTAGTATTTCTGGTGGAAATGATAATACGACTTTTTATACGTCAATATCAAACCATACTGAAAAGGGGGTTATCCCGCTGAATACTTTGAACAGGACCACGTTTAGCATCAATGCTTCGCATAAAGCTGCTAAAAACCTGACTTTTTCAACGGCATTAAATTATTCTAATACCTATGCCAACCGTAAACAGCAGGGTAGTAATATTTCTGGTGTAATGCTTGGATTGTTGAGAACTCCTCCGACCTTTAACAATGCTTATGGTTATATGTTTACAGGTGCTTATAGAACCGGGCAGGAAAGGTCATACAGAAATGGTGGTGGATATGATAACCCCTATTGGGTAGTAAATCAAATCAACTATGCTGATGAGACAAACCGTCTTTTTGGTAATTTTACTGCGAAGTGGGAGATCATTAAAGATTTGAACCTGACCTATCGCAGTGGTTTGGATTACAATAATTATTATTCAACCAATAATTATGCCATTCACTCCAGAGCCTATCCATCAGGATATTCAAGCCCGCTTAATTCTTTCACGATGGACCTGAACCAGGATTTATTTGCTAATTATAAGATAAATCTGAGCCAGGATATCCAATTGACAGCCATGGCTGGTATGAATGCTTATCAACACCGGTATAAATATGTGCAAGCAGAGGCCAACGGCCTGATTATTCCAGGATGGTTCAATGTTGCCAATTCCAGCAGTGTTATGGGCTATCAGGGAGAAAACGAATACAGAACCGATGCTTTATACTATGACTTGGGACTTTCTTACAAAAACACGCTGTATTTGGATGCAACAGGACGTTATGAATCTTCCACTACGTTGCCTGAAAAGAATAAAGCTTTCTTTTACCCTTCGGTAAGTTTGGGATTTGTATTCTCTGACTTGGGTGCATTGAAAAATTCTGAAGTGCTGTCATTTGGTAAACTGCGCGCTTCTTATGCTGTTACTGCTAATATTCCTACAGCATATAATACAACCACCTACTTCGTGCAGCAAGCGATAACCGACGGCTGGGTTCAACCTCAGCAGATCAATTTCCCATTTATGGGAGTGAATGGTTATATGCCTAATTACATCATGGGTAACCCTGATTTGAAACCTGAAACTGCTAAATCCTGGTCTATCGGTGCTCATTTGAACTTCTGGAACAATCGCCTTGTTCTCGATGGAGATTACTACCACAGAATCAACAGTGATTTGTTATTGAATGTTCCGATTGCGCCTTCAACAGGATATCAGGACAGATACCAGAATGCAGCTGAAATGAAAACCACGGGTTTTGAATTGTTGGCAACTGTAGAAATCATTAAATCCAAAAGTGTGAATTGGTCCATTACTGTGAACTGGTCAAACCCAAAGAGTATGGTAACCAAGCTGTCTGATGGCGTTCCTAATGTGTTTCTCGGTGGATTTACCGAACCACAGGTTCGTGCTGTAGCTGGACAAGAGTACAGAAGTATTTACGGTTTGGATTGGGTAAGAGATTCTAAAGGTCAATTAGTTATCAATGATCAACCAGGTGAATTCTACGGATACCCGATTCCGGGAACCAGCCAAATTTATCTGGGAACAGTATCACCTAAGTGGACTGCCGGTATCACCAATAATGTATCTTACAAAGGCTTTGCGCTCAACTTCCTGATTGACATTAAACATGGTGGATTAATGTGGAACGGTACTTTGGGCGCTTTGGACTATTTTGGTACGAGTGCTGAAACAGCCAACCGTAATCAGGATTATGTATGGAGTGGCGTTATGGGACACGTGGATGCTAATGGAAATGTAGTAACTACTGGAACGGTTAATACTCAAAAAGTTAAACTCGATGAAAACTGGAGGTTCTGGGACGGATACGGAAGTGGATTTACGGGTCCTTCTTCACCTTATATTGAGAATTCAGGTTGGGTTCGTTTAAGGTCTGTTACTTTAAGCTATGATTTTAAGCAAGCTGTCATGAAGAATGTGAACTGGATTAAACATTGTAATCTCTTTTTCACAGGCTATAACTTGTGGCTGTCTACTCCTTATACTGGTATTGATCCTGAAACCAGCTTGCTCGGAGCATCCAACGCACAGGGCTTTGATTATTTCAATATGCCAGGTACCAAATCTTATACAGTTGGATTAAAAATTGGGTTTTAAATAATTTAAAAGCTTAAAATCATGAAAAAATTAAATATAATAGCAATTTCCACTTTCCTGTTCCTGATGTTTTCTCTTACATCATGCCAGAAAAAATGGATAGATACGTCGATGAACCAAAACCCTGACGCTATTACTGATGCACCTGTTGCTACCCTTTTGCCTGCTATTGAAGTGAATATGGGATTTGCACTCGGAGGCAATGATGCAGTGGGGATAACTTCCATGTTTGTACAGTATTCGTTTGGGACTTCCAACCAGGCCGCTACCATGGGTGGCTATAACATTAGGCCTGCTGATATGACCAATTTCTGGGCATCCATGTACTCTCAGGCAGGTATGATGGGTACTCGTATTATGATGCAAAAGGCTTCAGTAGATCAAGCACCTATTTACGAGGGTATTTCAAAAGTTTTGATGGCCATCTATTTAGGAAATACCACCGATTTATGGGGCGATGTTCCTTATTCAGAAGCATTTCAAGGTGCAGCAAATTTACAGCCTAAATACGATAAAGCACAAGATCTTTATGATACCGTACAGGGTATGCTTACCAGTGCTATATCCTATTTGCAGCAACCTGCATCAGGAACAGATGCCAGCCTTTCTTCCAGCGATTACTTTTTTGGCGGTGATGCTAACGCATGGTTGAAAGTAGCATGGGCACTCAAAGCCAGATATACATTGCGTCTTTCCAATGTAAATACCAATTGGGCCACTGATGTTATTAGCATTATTGAAAGTGCACCGCTGATGAGTTCAAATAGTGATAATATGGCTTTAAATTTTGGTACCTCTCCAACGGCTAATAATCCTATTTATATGTATGAAGAGCAACGTGCTGGTTATATCTCTAACAACAAAGGGTTCTTCGCCATGCTGGCTGACGATAGTTTGGATGTGGGTGATGGCACCTATATGGGTGACCCAAGAAGCCTGATTTATCAGCAACCCGCTGGAACAAGTCAATATGCTGGTCTTTATTATGGACAGAAAGATTCACCGACAGTCTTTATGACTTATGCTGAAGAAATGTTCATTGCTGCTGAAGCTTATCACGCAGCCGGTAATTATACTAAAGCCATGGATTATTTTGTAAAAGGTATGACTGCCAGCATTGATATGTTCAAAGGTAAAGATGCAACCTATGATGCAAATGCCGATGCATGGTTGGCTGCAAAGTTAGCTACCTATACTGGTGGTGCTGATTCACCTTCTTTGCAGGACATCTTAGATCAGAAATACGTAGCCCTTTATATGCAAACTGAAGCTTATAATGATTACCGCAGGACAGGTTATCCGAACTTGACTCCGCTCAATGCGGCAGGAATTCCTGATAGGTTTCCTTACTCGCAGGATGAGTTGAATTATAATAAGAATACCCCTACAACTACTATTTATAATAAGTTGTTCTGGGCTAAGTAAGCTGTAATAATGCGACATTAAGCGCTAGCTTAGATTAAGAAAGGGCAGGCCAGGAATTTTCCTGGCCTGCCCTTTTACTTTTAAACCAGTTTCATAGTTAGTTGAGATCAGAGCAGAAGTCCTCATGTATATATCATTTTTTTGAGAGCTTGTCATGTTGAGAAAAGGGACCATTTTGCCATTTTAACAATAATTATTTAATGTAATCTTAACATTCCTTAACAAATGTTATTTATTTAACAGAAAAGAATTTGAAGTTAATAATTGTTAAAAAATATTAATTTTTGATTGGTCTAAATACTCATAAAACTGCTATAAGTAATATTAAATCAATGAATAATAAAGAAAATTTAGTTTCTTTTCATAAAATTAACATAAATGCACATCGTAAACAGAAATTAATACTTTTACGCCTTTAAAATTTTTAACAAAAAATTATCATTATGAGAAAAATTACGGTGTTGCTTGCGTTCTTGTTTTTTGCAGGGCTAAATTTTGCTTATGCCCAGACAAGAACAATCAACGGAACTGTAACCAGTGCGGATAATGGGCAACCACTTCCGGGTGTTACTGTTCAGGTGAAGGGTACTACGTTGGGTACCATTACAGATTTAAATGGAAAATATTCCATTAATGTGGATCTCAAACAAGGAAATACGCTCGTTTATTCTTTTGTGGGGATGGGAACACAGGAAATCGTTATTGGTAAGTCCAGTACGATTAATGTTGTGATGAAGTCCTCTGCATTAGCTATCAACGAAGTCGTTGTTACCGCATTGGGTATTACACGTGAAAAAAAGGCTCTGGGGTATGCTACCCAACAGGTTAGTGGTGCTACTCTGAACCAGGTGAAGACTGATAACGTTATCAGTACCTTGGCTGGACGTGCTTCCGGTGTTGATATAAAAACATCGGGAAACTTTGGCGGTGGTACCAACATTGTTATCCGTGGTGTTAAATCTCTTACAGGGAATAACCAACCATTGTTTGTTGTAGACGGTGTTCCTGTCAACAATAATACTTCAAGCTCTTCTTATCAAACAGAAGGAGGTCAGGGTTATGACTATGGTACAGTTGCTTCTGATATTAACCCTAACGATATTAAATCGGTTAGTATTTTGAAAGGTGCTGCTGCTACTGCATTGTATGGTTCCCGTGCTGCTAACGGCGTTATCATGATTACCACAAAAACAGGTAGTGATGATAAATATTTAGGAAAACATGGTATTGGTATTAGTTTTAGTTCCAATATTACGGTTAGTACAATTGACAAGAGCACTTTCCCAACTTATCAGACCCAGTATGGTGCCGGATACGGACCTTTCTATAGTAATTCATCAATTCCTTACTTATATTATGAAAATATAAATGGAAAAATGAGCTATGTGGTTCCAACTACTGAGGATGCTTCTTTTGGTGCAAAATTTGATCCTAGTTTGATGGTTTACCAGTGGGATGCTTTTGTTCCACAATCACCTAACTACGGAAAAGCTACTCCCTGGGTTGCCGCAAAGAATGGTCCTATTACTTTCTTCAATACGGGGCTTTCAAAAAGCAATACTTTGGCTGTGGATGGTAGAACTGACAAATCATCCTTCCGTTTTTCATATACAAATTATGACCAAACTGGTATCATGCCTAATCAGCATCTGAAGAAAAACTCATTTTCTTTAAGTGCAAGCCAGAATTTGACAAAAAACCTTACTGTTAGTGCCAATGCTAATTTTATTCATCAATACGCTATTGGTCGTAACGGAACCGGTTACATGGGAAATATTTTGACCAGTTTCCGTCAGTGGTGGGAAATGAACGTTGACGTTAAGGAATTGAAAGCAATGTACATTGCTTCAGGTTACCAAAACACTACCTGGAACATGTCCGACCCTGTTAATGGTGATTATACACCTATTTATTGGAATAACTATTACTGGGAACGTTGGAATAATTATGAAAATGACTCACGTGACCACCTTTTTGGTAATGTTTCTGTAAAATGGAACATTAATGATTATCTGACTGTTTCAGGCCATGTTGATTTGGATACTTACAATACCCTCCAGGAAGAACATCTTGGTCTGGGTGGTGTACCTGCTGCTTTTGGTATTGGTTTATATACAGTACCTTCAGGTTATTCAAGGGAAAATATTGGTTACATGGAAACCAACTACAATTTGATGGTTAACTTTACCAAAAACCTGACCAGCAAATTGAACCTGCAAGCGATGGTAGGAGGAAATATCCGTAGAGATACTTATAACTCTATCTATGCTTCTACCAATGGCGGTTTGATTGTTCCCGGTGTTTTTGCAATTAATAACTCTTTGAGCGCACCATTGGCACCAATAGAAACCGCTTATCAGCGGGGTGTTAACAGCCTCTTTGCCAGTGCTTCATTGGGTTATAACAATTTACTGTATTTGGATGCAACTTTGAGAGCTGACCGTTCATCAACATTGCCTGTCAGCAACAATACTTATATGTATCCCTCTGTTTCAGGTAGCTTTATCTTCTCCAATCTGTTACATGCAGACTGGCTGCCATTTGCAAAAGTAAGGGCTAGCTATGCAGAAGTTGGTAATGATGCTCCTGTTCAGGCATTGCTTGATACTTATACAATCCCTGCACCATTTGGTTCAGTTCCTGTAACAACCGTAAATGGTACAAAAAATAACAATACCCTGAAACCAGAAAGAACAATGAGCTGGGGCGCTGGTTTGACATTAGATTTCCTGCATAAACGTTTAGGATTTGATGGTGATGTTTATTTAAGTAAATCTATTGACCAGATTATGCCGGTTAGCGTTTCCAATGCGACGGGCTATTATAGAAAATATGTGAATGCCGGTACCATTCAAAATAAAGGTGTTGAGCTTAATATTACAGGTATTCCGATTCAAACCAGTGATTTTAGATGGAATATTAACGTAAACTGGACTCTGAACCGTAACAAAGTACTTTCATTATATGAAGGTCACAAGAATTTGCAGTTAGGTTCATTCCAGGGTGGTGTTTCCATTGATGCTCAGGTTGGTAAACCTTATGGTGTAATTGAAGGTAATGATTTCGTTTATAATTCAAAAGGACAAAAACTTGTCAGTGGTGGTTATTATGAAATGACCTCAACCTTCAATAATGTTATTGGAAATACCAATCCTTTGTGGCAAAGTGGTATTACCAACAGCATTACTTACAAAAACTGGTCTCTGAGCTTCCTGATCAGCATTTCAAAAGGTGGAAGTGTATTCTCACTTGACCAGTATTATGGCCAGTCTGATGGTATTTATGCTACTTCAGCCGGAAATAATGCTAAAGGACATCCTAAGAGAGATCCAGTTTCCGCTGGCGGTGGTGTTCTCTTCTCTGGTGTAAATGCTGATGGTTCTGCTAATACTACTTACGTTGAAGGTGACTGGTATGCCGCTGGTGGTTATGCAGTTGTTCCGGATGCAGGTTTTGTTTATGATGCTTCTTATGTAAAATTGCGGGAAGCTACACTTTCCTATACATTCCCATCAAAAATGTTGAAACACACAGGAATTCGCGACCTGACTTTAGGTTTCGTAGGGAATAATCTCTGGATTCTCTTTAAACGTCTTCCCTATGCAGATCCCGAAGCTGGCTTAGGTGCTGGTAACATGCAGGGATGGCAGAGTGGTGTGATGCCTACAACCCGTAATTTCGGATTCAATCTTAACGTTAAATTTTAAACATTACATAAGATGAAAAAAATACTAATTATATTACTGGCGTTCCTAGCCGTTTCTTGTTCAAAGCAGAAAATTGCTGACTTGAACAAGGATATTAAGCATCCTGCCACGGTTCCAGGGAATACACTTTTTTCTTATGCTGAAAAGAGCCTTTCCAATCAGGATGCAGATATTAACGTGAATAACAACGATTTGGACCTTTGGGATCAGTATCTGACTGAGACCACTTATCTGGATGAGGCAAACTATGCAATCACCACAAGAGCGGTTCCGGAAAATACCTGGCAGGCCTATTATATAGACGTTTTGGGAAACCTGCAGCGTGCCGATTCAGTGATTAAAGGTGAGACCACAGCTACCGCAGCTGATAAGGCTGCTCTTGCAAACCGCAGAACTATTATCGATATTCTTGAGTGTTATACCTGGGATCAGATGGAAACTCTCTGGGGTAACATCCCATACAGCCAGGCTTTGAATATTAACAATACATCGCCTGCTTATGATGATGCCTTTACGATTCATAAAGATCTGATTAGCAGAGTTACAGCTGATGTTGCTGCTTTGGATCCTTCCAATGGTAGTTTTGGCTCAGCTGATTTGATTTATGGTGGTGATGTTTCCATGTGGAAAGCTTTCGGAAACGGATTGCTTGTAAAATTAGGCATCCAGGTTGCTGATTTCGATGCAGCAACTGCAACCAGTGCTATTAAAGCCGGTATGGACGGTGCTATTGCGTCAGCCGATCAGAATGCTGTTTTCCAGTATTTGGCCAGTGTTCCGAACGAAAACCCATTGAACGACAACCTCGTACTTAGTGGACGTAAGGACTATGTGGCTGCCAATACCATTATTGATGCTATGACAGGTCTGAATGACCCACGTTTGCCATTCTACTTTGATCAGAATATGGGTGCTAATACTTATGTTGGGGGTACCTACGGTGCTTCTTCTGCATATCCAAATTATACGCATGTTAATTCTAATATTGCCAATAATGGTGCTTTCCCGCATCCTTTGATGACTTATTCAGAAATTCAGTTCTATTTGGCTGAGGCTGTTGCACGTGGTTTAATTACCGGTGATGCTGAAACCTATTATAACAATGCTGTTACTGCTTCCATTATGTACTGGGGTGGTACTGCTGATCAGGCTCTTACTTATATATCTCAGCCAACTGTTGCTTACAACCAGGCAAATTGGAAGGAATTGATTGGTACACAGTCATGGATTTCTTTCTATACCCGTTGGAATCTTGCCTATACCCAATGGCGCAGACTTGATTTCCCTGTTATGAACGAGCCTGCCCAGTTAAGTCAATATTCATCCGGTGTTAATACTTTCCCATTCCGATATCCTTATCCTGTTAATGAGGAAACTTTGAATGAAGATAACTGGAAAGCTGCCGTAACCGCACAGGGTTGGAGTGCAGATGATATGAATCAGAAATTATATTGGGATAAAAACTAATTTTGATTCTGATACTATTAAAAGGGCCACTTCTAGTGGCCCTTTTTTTTTATTTGGGCACGTTTATTTTGCTACATTTGGTGAAGATTGAATGTAATAGTTTAAAATCCGGTTCTCTATGAAAATATTTAAAAAAGCTTTTTGGCTTATTTTGCTTTTCTTTGCCGGAATTGGATTGTCAAAGGGGCAGACAGTTGATCCCAATACAATTGATGGTGAAGTTTATTTTCAGTTGAAAGCTTCAGCACCCATCATCCAGGGAAACGAGAAAGGTGTTTTAGCGATTAATCAGGTTGCTTTCCTGGATTCACTCAAAAATACTTATGCAATTACTCAGGTTGAAAGACCGTTCTATCGCGCAAACGACTCAAAACTACAAAGGATCTATTTATTACATTTTAAAGATATTCATGCTGTTGATAGTGTTATTAATGCTCTGAAGAAAGACAGCACCGTAGCTTACGCTGAGAAAGCCCCTTTGTTTCGGATTTTCTATACTCCTAATGATCCTGATTATAATAGTCTGACCGCTTATAAATGGTACCTTAACGTAATCCAGGCTGATAGAGCCTGGGATATACAAAAAGGGGATTCTGCCATTAAAATAGCTATGATTGACAATGCTATCGATGTTAATCACCCGGATCTGAAAAATAAAATTGCGGCAGAGATAGATTTGGCTGATGGTGATAGTAATCCGTCACCTCCCAAACAGACAATTGACTGGTCCCATGGTACTCATACTTCCGGTTTGGCAGGAGCGGAAACTGATAATGGAATAGGAATTGCTTCCATAGGATTTAATGTAAAATTGTTGGCTATTAAGATTGCACCCGATACTTCAGACGGAACCAGAATGTATTATGGTTATCAGGGAATTGTATGGGCTGCCGACCATGGTGCAAAAGTTATGAATATGTCCTGGGGAGGCCCCGGCTATTACCAAACCGGGCAGGATGTTGTAAATTATGCCTATAACAAAGGTTGTGTTTTGGTCGCTTCCGCTGGTAATGATGGAAATAGCGACGTCACCTATCCGGCGGGTTATAATCATGTTATAGCAGTTGCTGCTACAAATTCTGACGACACTAAGGCTTCATTTTCACAATATGGAAGTTTTGTCGATGTATGTGCGCCTGGTGGTAGTGATGCTCAAGGCAAAGGTATTTTTAGTTGCGTTGATTATGCTACTGCTGATTATGGTTATATGGAAGGGACGTCCATGTCAAGTCCTATCGTGGCCGGATTATGTGGTTTGATGTTATCAGAAGATTCGCTACTGACACCGGAGAAACTGGAAGCTATTTTAAAAGCAACTTGTGATAATATTGACGCAGAAAATCTCAATTATGTGGGAGAACTCGGTGCTGGTAGGGTTAATGCATATAAAGCACTTCTTGCGGTGAAAGATACTCTGGCAAATCAGACTGTCGTGGCAAACTTCCAGGCCAGCTCGGTTTCTGTTCCTGAAGGGGGAGATGTTAATTTCACAGATAAGTCAACGGGAAATATAACTTCATGGAACTGGAAGTTTGAAGGCGGTACTCCATCAACATCTACGCAACAGAATCCCATAAATATTTTGTATTCAAATCCGGGGACCTATCAGGTTAACCTGACAGTTTCCGACGGAACACATAGTAATACCGAAACAAAGACTAATTATGTTGTGGTATATCCATTAATTTCAGGAGCATGGTTGCCACAGGCAACCGGATTTACAGCCCAAAGCAGGGGGATTGACCATATTTGCATTGTGAATCCAAGCATAGTTTGGGCTAATGCATATGACGGTTCTGGTCAGGGGGCTAATATACTGGAGTTTACCAAAACTACAAATGGTGGGAATACATGGACTCCCGGGACGTACACAGGTGTGCCTGTTACTTGTACAGTTTCTGATATTTATGCAATAAGCTCACAACAGGCATGGATAGCAACTTATCTGAACTCTGCATCCGCACCGACTTCGAATCAGGGAATTTATGTTACTACTGATGGTGGTTCAACCTGGATAAAACAATCCACAGCTGATTTTAGCAATTCTTCTTCTTTTCCGGATGGTGTTTATTTCTGGAATGCAAATGATGGATTGTGTTTTGGAGATCCTGTCAGCAGCTATTTTCAAATTTACACAACAACCAATGGTGGAACAACATGGAATGCAGTACCTTCGACCAATATACCAATAGCATTTAGTGGTGAATATGGTTACACTGCTTTACATTCTGCTTACGGCGATTCGACGCTATGGTTCGGAACCAATAAGGGTAGAGTTTTCAAAACCACCGATATGGGACATCACTGGACAGTTTCTTCAACAGGGATGACCGAAGTAAGTACTTTGGGCTTCCACAATGACAGTGTGGGAGTTGCAACCTATGTTGCTACTGACAATACAGGAAATATATCTGATTCAGCCATGGTAAAAACTACCGATGGGGGAGCTACATGGACTAAGGTAACAACGACTGATCAATATTTTAAATCGGATGTAGCTGTTGTGCCCAATGCGAAGGGAATGTTGGTTACAACCGGTATTTCACAGGATCTGGCAAAAAATGGTTCTTCCTATTCACTTGATGAGGGAAATACCTGGACTCAACTGGATGATTCTGTGCAATATACTACCGTTAAATTTTATAGCAGTTCTGTAGGCTGGGCAGGTGGCTTCAATGAGAATTCAACATCAAGGGGAATCTGGAAGTGGCTCGGGATTCCGACTACCGGTGTTACGGAACTACCTGTCAATGGTATCAATATTAAGGTATATCCAAATCCTTCTGCAGGATTGGTGCATTTTTATCTCCCGGATAACGAAATCGTCTCTGGAATTACCATTTATGATTTGGATGGAAAGCTGGTTAGCAGACTTGAAAATAATCAGGGAAGTTCTGTACAGGATTATGTAATGGACTTAAGAAATCTGACGAAGGGAGTTTATGTCGCTGTCGTGAAAACAAAAAAAGGCATCAGTAAAATAAAGTTGGTTTTACAGTAAATTCTGTTTGATAATCAATATTTTAATCCTTATTTCGGCAAGAAAAACAAAAAGGAAATGGTATCACAAAAATTCCCTGCTATAGAAATTTATTTTCCACAGCAGGGAATTTTAATTTTTACGTTAGGGAATTTCAGATTCCAAATTCCGGTCTTATCTGAATTACAATGAGTCCAGCATTGGCATATATTTCCTTACCAAAGAATCATAAGCTGGTTTGTTTGCTCTCAGGATGGGAATGGATGATGGAGACTTTAGTTTGAGCGGGTTGATGGCAATCCCGTCTTTGAAGACACGGAAGTCAAGATGAGGTCCGGTTGCCAGCCCTGTCATTCCAACATAACCAATAACCTGATCTTGTTTAACATGAACGCCGACTTTGATTCCTTTTGCAAAGCGACTCAGGTGAGCGTATTGTGTTGTGTAAATGCCGTTGTGACGGATTCTGATATAGTTTCCACCTCCCATTTTTTGATAACCTTTAGCTGAAATAATTCCGTCTCCCAGTGCATGTACCGGAGTCCCCATGGGTGCGGCATAATCCACGCCATGGTGAGGCCTGAAGATCTTTAATATGGGTTCCCAGCGTCTGTTGGAAAAATGAGAACTGATGCGGGTATATTTTAATGGAGCTTTTAGAAATGCGCGCTGCAGGCTTCTTCCGGTTTCATCGAAATAAGCCCATTTTCCGTCTTGTTCAAAATCGAAAGCATAATAATCCTTTCCATCATGGATAAAATCAGAAGCTAAAATTTGTCCTAATCCCACGTATTTCCCGTCGACATATAGTTTCCTATAGATGACTTTATACTTATCATCAGGTTTGAGTTCAAAAAAGTCAATGTTCCAGGCATATATTTCTGATAGGCGAACTGCTAAAGCGATGTCATCATCGTTATCCTGAATAGCATTCCAGAAAGAAGTTTTTATTACTCCTACAGAATTGGCAAGTTTACTCTCAATAGGTTTTTGTCCCAACTCTGCTGAAATGGTATCATACAACTTGTAGCGGACATAATCTGTCGGGGATTGTTCATATACAAAATAAAGAGGTTTGGGAGTGGAGTCTTTTGTGCAAATAACAGCATATTCCTGGCCTTTTCTCATGGCGCGAACATCAAATGTATCACGCGTATGACGGGCAATGTAGTCGATGATCTTATAGTCTACCCCGTATTTTAACAAGATGTCAGACAGATTTTGATTTCTTTTCACTTTACCATGAATCACGTTCAGGGAATCAACGTTAATCCCGTACATCATTTTAGGTTTGGGCTTTGGCGCTACTGTTGCAGTAGGTGTTTCAGCTGTAGCTTTTTCGTGGCCGCTAAACGCAGAGCAGGATGATAATACAAACGAAGTTATAATAAAGGCAGTAATTATGAAGAAGCGATTCTTAAACATCATATCGTGACTTAGGTAAGAGTGAGACAAGGGGGCAAATTTAAAAGAATTTGAATTCCCTAATCCTTAAAAAACATAAAAAGCCGACCCAAAAAGTGCCGGCCTTATAAAAAGGGAAAGGGAGTAATTTATTTACTTTTTTCTTCGGCCATTTCACGGCCTTTTTTGAGTGCATTCAGATTAAGCTCTACCATCGCTTCTCCTTTTTTTGCAAAAAGATTGCGAATGGCATTTTCGAGCGATTCGTATTTCAAACCAAGATAAGGTGAAGCTGCTCCTAAAATCACAATATTGGCTGCTTTTACAGAACCTAAATCTTTGGCTACCTGATCAGCATCCAGGGTAACGTGTCTTGGGAGTTTCCAAATCTCTGCAAGAATATCTTCTAAATCAGGATAGTTACTAATGTTTTTGAAAGGATTTATGCTGGAGATAAGCCAGCCGTTTTCTGTATCCAGCATATTGAAATAACGTAATGATTCTAAAGGCTCCACCGACAGAATCATATCAGCGGTACCTTCCGGAATCAGGTCCGAAGCGATGGGTCTAGAGGACAACCGCAAATGCGACTGAACGTCGCCACCGCGCTGACTCATCCCATGAACCTCTGCCTGTTTAAGTTGATAACCTTCGGAAAGTGCTGCCATCCCAATAACTGTGGCGATTGTCAAAATACCTTGTCCGCCTACTCCACTTAAAATGATGTCTTTTTTCATGATTACTGTTTTATTGGGCTACGTTTTCTAATCCTTTTTTGGCATGTTTCAATTTCATTCTTCTCGAAAGTGTCTGAACGCATTCTCGTCTTGTAATGATGACAGAAACACCTTGGTAAGCAATTTCTTCTTTGAAAACTTTTACGTTTTCTTCATGTAATCTGCGCAAAGGTGTGACTATCCGGATATGATCTTCTTCAACGCCCAGTCCTTTTACGATGTCTTCCAGTTTGCCGAAGGCTGCTGAATCCTGTCCCCCCGTCATGGCTGTGGTGGCGTTGTCCATAATGACTACTGTGACTGGAACTTTCCTGATAACAGCGTCCAATAAACCGGTCATGCCGGAATGTGTGAACGTAGAATCTCCAATGGCTGCGACAGCAGGAACTAAACCGGCTTCAGTAGCACCTACAGCCATTGTAATAGAGGCTCCCATATCAACGCAACTGTTGATTGATTCCAATGGTGGTAAAGCACTGAGTGTGTAACATCCAATGTCTGAAAATACTCTTCCCGGGGTGTAATCTTTCATGACTGCATTAATGGCTTCAAAGGAATCCCAATGAGAACAGCCATCGCAAAGCAGGGGGGGCCTGGGTTTTGTTACTTTTGGAATTTCAAAACCAGTCGATACTTTTTTACCCAAAGCCCGTCCGGCAAGATTCGGATTGAGTTCTCCAACACGAGGTAATGTGCCATCCATTCTTCCTTTGATAGGCTTTCCTTCATCAAGATAGCCACGAAGCAGTTCTTCTATTATCGGATATCCTTCTTCCATTACAAGGATCGAATCTACCAGGTTATATAATTTCTTAATCTGTGCCTTAGAGATGGGATATTGTCCGATTTTTAAAACAGGATAAGGAATTTCTTCCTCACTGAAATTCTCCATCAGGTAATTGTAAGCAATTCCACAGGCAATGATTCCCATACTTTTGTCCTTCCCGTCAAAAAATTTAATGTTTCCAGAATTTTCACTGTCTTCACGGAAAGCAATTTGTTTTGAAATCAGTCCGTCGTATCTTTTTCTGGCAATGCTGGGCAGCAAAATGAATTGTTTTAAATCTCCAGGAAGTGACATGTTATTTTGCAGAAGCATTTCTTTCCGTTCAACTCCAGAACGTGAATGCGACAATCTGGTGGTAATTCTTAATAGAACAGGTGTTCCGAATTTTTCGGAAAGTTCAAAACCATACCTTGTCATATCATAAGCTTCCTGCTGATTGGAAGGTTCCAGCGTGGGAATTTGTGCAAATTTCCCGTAAAAACGCGAGTCTTGCTCATTTTGTGAGGAGTGCATAGAAGGGTCATCTGCCGAAACGACAACCAAACCGCCGTTGGCACCAGTAATAGCAGAGTTGATAAATGCATCTGCCGCCACATTCAACCCAACATGTTTCATGCAAACCAAAGCTCGTTTTCCCGCATAGGACATCCCTATGGCAGTCTCCATCGCAGTTTTCTCATTTGCAGACCAAACCGATGCAATTTTTCTGTTTTTTGCTTCTTCAGAACCCTGAATATATTCCGTAATTTCTGTCGAAGGAGTGCCTGGGTAAGCAAATACACCTGAGAGTCCTGCATCGATGGCTCCCTGGGCAATTGCTTCATCTCCAAGTAATAATAATTTGTCCATGAATATGGTTTTTTTGCTAATCTATATCGTTTGCGAAATTACCAATTTAGGACGTTGCCAGAAGAGCCGGATGGCAATCTATACTGATTTTAAATTGATCAAAAAGGTTTACTTTTACCAAAATTTTAACGATGAACTTCCTCGCTCATGCTCATCTTTCTGGTGAAAATTCCGAACTTCTGGTTGGAAATATGATTGCCGATGCTGTGAAGGGGAATCAAATTTCTTTGTATCCGGAGTTAGTGAGACAAGGTATTTTACTACATCGTAAGATTGATACTTTTACAGATTCACATCCATGTGTAAAAAGAAGTAAAGATACTATCAGAGAAGAGGCGGGAAGGTATTCAGGAGTGGTTGTAGATATTTATTATGATCACTTTCTTTCGAGGCAATGGACAGATTTTTCGGATGTCCCCCTGGATGAATTCACGGTTTCGGTTTACCGAATTTTAGGAAATCACAGTTATCTGTTACCTGCCCGGGTAAAGAGAATGATGCCTTACATGATTGCGCAGAACTGGCTAAACGGTTATGCTAATTTAGAAGATTTGAGAAGGATATTTTACGGCATGGATCGCAGAACTAAATTGCATTCAGGGATGAGCAGGGCTGTGCAAATATTGGTAGCACACTATGATTCCCTGAAAAAGGATTTTGAAGATTTTTATCCTGAAATGATTGATTTTGCGAAAAGTGTCCGACAGGAAATTTTTACTTCAAATGTTTGCACTTCTGAAAGATAAAAGATTCTAAGAATAAACCGTTATCACCAGTTTTCTGTTTCCTCCGTGGTTTCTAAACTCACAGAAATAAATACCCTGCCAGGTTCCCGTATTTAATCTGTGATTTGTAATGGGAATTGTAAGTGATGTTCCCAAAACCGCAGTCTTAAAATGAGCAGGCATGTCGTCTTTTCCTTCCAATGTGTGAGTATAAAAAGGAGCTCCTTCCGGCGCTATTTTGTCAAATAAAGTATTCAGGTCAACACGTACATCAGAATCTGCATTTTCATTTAACATCAATGCCGCAGAAGTATGTTTGATAAACAGGTTCATAAGCCCGGTTTCCGGTAGTTCTCCAATGGCATTCAAGACGATGTTATCTATCAGATGAAAACCTTTATGCATGGCCGGAAGACTGATTTCTTTCTGTTTAATCATTTTATTTGATTGTAAAATAGAATTAATAATTGCTAAAGGAAAGATTAGTTTTCTGCTTTGTTGATTTTAGCGTATTTCAAACCGCTCCAGAAAATTGTTGCCCATCCCAACATAAATGAAATTCCGCCGAAAGGTGGGAAGTAATGCATAAAATTCAGGTTGAGATGTGTTAAACTCATGGTCGAAGTAAGATAAATTGAGATAGAGAAAAAGACAATTCCAAAAGTGAAAAATGAAAAAATTGCTTTTGAATAAGATGGTTTGATAAATCTTTCAGCGAAAGCCATTCCCAGTAAAGCCAGAGTATGGTACATCTGAAACTGAACAGCCACATTAAAAGCAAACATTTCCTCCGGTGCCAGACTTTGCTTCAATACATGACTTCCAATAGCACCTAAGATTACCGTTATTAATCCGGAGAGTCCTGCAGTTATTAGATATGTTTTGGTCATTTTCTGTAAATTGATAGGCAAAGTTAGGTGAAATATCAGTTTAGTGTGAGATGTAAATTGTATAAAGAAATTTCAGCAGAAACATTTTACATTTTGAAAATTACTGGATGGAAGATCCCGGTTTATGGGAATATCTTTTGAAGAGAACACTCAAAAAACCTTAAAATAGTCGCATGGATTTTATGAAAATTTAAAATAAACTTACTTTTGCGAAAATTTAAATCGATGAGAACATCTGTTGAAATAAGTTACTATCCATTAAAAGAGGAGTTTATCCATCCTATAAAGAGCTTTATAGATAGGCTAAATACTCATGAAAATATCATTGCAAAAACAAATGGGATGAGTACCCAGGTTTTTGGCGAATATTTTGATGTAATGAATGCCATTACAGAAGAGATTTATAAGTCTTTTGAACTGCCTCATTCGGTTTTTGTATTGAAAATTATTAATGCTGATCTTAATCACGTTGTGAGGGAATAAAGATGGTTTTTCACGATTTTTTTCATCTGCTGCTGCAGGAGATTATGAATTCTTCCTGGATTGAGATTGTTGCAGCAAGCCTTGGTTTAGTAAGTGTCTGGTATGCCAAAAAGGCAAATATCTTTACGTATCCATCGGGAATTGTAAGCGTTTTACTGTACGTTTACATTTGTTTCAAAGCTCAGCTTTACGCAGATATGGGAATCAACGCCTATTATTTTGTTTTCAGTGTTTACGGTTGGATCATCTGGTCGAGAAAAAATGAAAACAAAGAAGAGCTGCCGGTGACTTATTCAGGGAGAAAGACCTGGATCATCAGTATTTTGGTTTTCCTTGTTTCTCTTGTAATTATTCAAATACTGTTGCGAATTTTCAAAGCCAACGATGTCGTTTACTGGTCGACTTTTGTCCCATATACAGATACTTTTACCACAGCTGTAGCCATTGTGGGAATGTGGCTTATGGCAATTAAAAAAGTTGAAAACTGGATTTTCTGGATTCTTACCGACGTTGTTTCAGTTCCGTTGTATTTGTATAAGGGACTCGTCTTTACAAGCTTTCAGTATTTCGTATTCTTAATTTTGGCAGTACTGGGTTATATTGAATGGCGTAAACTGGCCAATGAGCAGAAAGCTTATGCTTAAAAGAATTTCCATAACCGGACCTGAATCAAGCGGAAAAACCTGGCTTAGTAAAAGACTGGCAGATTACTACAAAGCACATTTTGTGGAAGAATACTCCAGGGAATATCTCGCAGTTCACGGAGCTGATTATGTTATGGAAGATGTTGTCAATATTGCTAAAGGACAGTTAGAAAGCGAAAATCGAGTAGCTGAAAAGTGTGAAAATGTCCTGTTTTGTGATACGGATATGCTGGTTACTAAAATTTGGTGTGAAGTTGTTTATGGAAGCTGTCCTGAATGGATTGAAAACAAGTTTAACGACCATGTTTACGATCTCTATTTGCTGTGTTACCCCGATATTCCCTGGGAAGATGATCCCCTGAGGGAAAATCCCAACGATAGGGATGTTTTGTTCGAATTATACCAAAGTGCTCTTATAAAAAAGGGATTACCATTTAAAGTTGTGAAAGGGCTGGGTGATGAGCGTTTGAAAAATGCAGTTACCTTTGTGAATGAAATTTTGCAATAATGCCCTTTTCGAACTCACGTTTAAAAATTCTTAACCTTTGTCGATGGTATCCTAATCGCTACGATCCGATGCCGGGCTTGTTCATTCAAAGGCATGCTGAAGCTGCTGCACTCTATACAGACGTGAGTGTAGTATACACGCATATGGTTTCCAGCGAGAAACTGAATGGAACTTATGAAATCGATTTTGAAGAAAAGAATGAGGTTCACACTGTGAGAGTCTATTACCAGGAACCAAAGGCTAAAATCCCTTTTTTAAATCAGGTAGTTAAAGCCTGGCGATTTTTAAAAGCTAATGAGATTGGGATAAAAGCTGTTTCAGGTTCTCCTCTAAACTTTGATCTCGTTCATGTTCATGTTTTGACACGTTTGGGGGTGATCGCTTTGTATTTTAAATGGAAGTACGGAATCCCATTTGTAATTACAGAGCATTGGACCCGCTATTTAAATCTTAAACAACGGTTTAAAGGGTTTTTCAGAAAGGTGTTGACACGAAAAGTAGTGAAACATGCAGCCGTTGTGACCGCCGTTTCAAAAGATCTGATAAGAGCTATGCAAAATCATAGACTAAAAAACAGGGATTATCGCGTCATTACCAATGTAGTGGATCCGGTATTTTTCGAAACAGATTATCTACAAAAGAATCACTACGTAAAAGAGCTGGTTCACGTAAGTTGTTTTACGGATGAACAAAAAAATATCAGCGGGTTATTGCGTATTGTCAAGGCTCTTTCAGATAAACGAGATGATTTCCATTTTACTTTTATTGGTGAAGGTGAGGATTTTGATAAGTTGAAAAATGAAGTTGGTAGACTGACAATTCCCCATGAAAGAATTGAATTCACAGGTTTGCTGGAAGGAAGACTTCTTGCAGAAACCATGGCAAAAGCTGATGCACTTGTGCTGTTCAGTAATTACGAGAACATGCCTGTAGTTATCAACGAAAGTTTTGTTTTGGGCGTTCCGGTTTTTTCCACTGATGTAGGAGGAATTGCTGAAATGATCAATGATAAAAATGGTTTTCTTGTAGCAAAAGGGGATGAGCAGAGTCTTAAAAAGGCTCTGAATGATTTTTTGGATAACAAGTTTTCCTTTGATTCTGATAAAATCAGAGAGGATGCACATAATAAATTTTCCAGAGAAGCCATCGGTAAAGATTTGTTGGAGATTTACCAGACGGCTCTGAAAAAGAATAAGTAACTTACTGACTAAGGCACAGAATGCCCCAAACCTGCTTCGTAAATTTTAAACCAGTTTTCAGTCGATAAAGAAATTTCCAGTGCTTTTAAAGCTTGGTGAATACGCTCTATTTTTCCGGTTCCCAGTATCGGAAGGATTCCAACAGGATGCCGAAGTAACCATGCAAAAATCAGAACATCAATAGATTTGATGCCAAGTTCTTCTGCTACTTCTGATAATTTTCTGTGAATTCTTCTGCTTGCATCATCATCAGGATGTATTAACTTCCCTCCAGCAAGCGGTGACCATGCCATGGGATGTATTTTTTCTTTCTGAAAAAATGAAATATTACCATTCTCAAAATGTTCCAAATCATAAGGGGAAATCTCTACCTGGTTTGTAACTAGTTTGTTATCAAAGTAATGGTTTAACATTTCAAAATCAGCAATGCTGAAGTTAGAAACTCCAAAATTCAACACCTTTCCTGAGTCTCTTAATTCTTTAAATGCCTTGGCTGTCTCTTCAGGATTCATGAGTGGGTCAGAACGATGAATAAGTAAAAGATCAATATAATCTGTGCCAAAGTTTCTAAGAGAACGGTTAACACTTTCTATAATATGCTCGTAACTTGTGTCGTAGTATTGAAAATTTTTCTTGAGATTGCTGTCAAACTTCTGGATGATTCCACATTTTGTAACGATTTGTATCTTAGTCCTTAACTCTGGTTTTAGCTTTAAAGCTTCGCCAAAAAGTGCCTCGCATTGAGCTTGTCCATAAATATCGGCATGATCAAAGGTCGTGACACCGGTTTCCAACAATTCTTCTATATAATTCAGGATTTCTCGGGATGACATTTTCCATTCTTTCAAACGCCAGAATCCGGCAACAAAACGTGATACTTCCAGCGAAGGAGACAAGTTAATTTTATTCATAAAAAATTTGAAAATTAAAGTAAATGATTGATTTAAATGTTAATAGCCAGTAATGGCAATTCAAGACTAAAAAGATCTTTTTTACGAAGTTTGTGCGTGGAAAAGAGGTTTCCTAACAGATGTTTTTTGCCAGGCAGAAATGAAACAAGATCAATCAGATATTGTTCTGTGAAATCATTGATTGCTTCTTTTTCATTTTCAGTTTTGATCAGATGGAAATTAATTTTGCCCTCTATTCGACTTTGTTCAAATTCATTCTCAAGTTTTTTCATCAGCAAAGAAGTGTTTTCTATTTCTTTTTCTCTAGTGAAATGACATACTTGGACAGGCGCATCGTGACTTTCTAATATTTTAAGAAGAAGTCTCAGTACATCAGTGTCCAATGGATTAAAGCTGGTTGTGTACAGTACGTTACTGATTTTAAAAGTATTAAAATCAGCTGGCACAGCGAGAACCGGAACAGAAGACCTGTACATAATTTTTTCAGCCATCCTGCCTTCCAGAAATCCTTTTTTTCCGCTTCCTTGTGTAGCCATAAATACCAGATCAGGCTGAAGTTCTTCGATCGTTTCTGTTATTTCCCATCGGGGATCGCCACCTAAAAGAGTATGTTTTAACCGGATCTTGTATTTTTTTTCTTTGATTAAACTATTCAACTCCTGCTTCAAACTATCCATCTCTCTTTCTGCTTGTTCTTTCAGTGCTAAAATAATGTCACTGTTGAAAAAAGTATCAGTTTCCATTCCTGTGCCAATAAATCCGGAATCCGGAATCATCACCTGATCGTTATAAATATGGAAAAGATGAACTATGGATTCTTCTTTTCCCAGGAAATCAAAAGCATATTTGCAGGAATTAAGACTCCCTTCTGAAAAATCGACAGGTATTAGGATGGTTTTCATGGCATTTGTTTAAAGTGAAACATTATTAAATCAAAGTGAAAACTTAATATACAAAAGTAATTATTTTAAATGCCAAGGGCAAGTCCTGTAAGGCCAATCAAAAATCCTACAGCGATGTTTAAGAGCTTTACGACAATAAATGCTCTCCTGGATTCAGCAAGCAATGGAAGACTCCCGTGACCATCCTGAACAATGGAACTGGCCAATAGTATACTGAAAGGAAGTGCGCCATTTGCAAAAAGCAACACAAAAATCAAATGTGGACCGGATTCTGGAATAATGCCAATTAGAACCGCAGTAATCAGAATCAATATCAGGTTTTGGTGAATTAACTGATTTAGATCGAAATATTTCATTAGGAAAGCAATGGCTACCAAAGTAAAAAATGTCCATAGAAAGATTTTTGAGAAGTGTTTTTTGATGATATGGCCCCATAAATGCTTTTCCAGAAAGTGGTCGTTGACAATTAGAATAACTATCGTGGAAAGCGAAATCACGATGAAGAAGGTAACTTTTATCCAGAGTGGATCGGAATCATTGGCAGCACCTTTCTGTCCTAAATGAATAAGTTGATAAAGGCTTCCCCCTGAAATGTACTGATCCATGTAAATGAAAGTCACAAAAAACAGAATACTCACGAGCATCAAAGCCCGGGTAGGACGCATGTGTTTTACCTGGTGCCAGGATGTTTTCAGATTGAAACCTGAACACTCTGGTACCTCATGAACATGCATATGATTTTTGTGACCCTTTCCCAAAAGATTTCTTTTGAAGAAGCGCTCTACTAAAATTCCCGAGAGTATTGCTATAACAAAAATCAATAAATTCAGTAAGAGTGCTTTTTGAGGAAATAAGGAAAACATCGCAAATGCTTCGTCGCCGGAGGTGGCAATCATTGTAGCAACTAGTCCGCCGGTTCCAATGATATCATGAATGTAAAGTGAAACAGCTGTATAAGCACCTAAACAACCAGGGATAATTCCTAAAAAAGAGCCCAGAAAAACCTGCTGTATTTTATTTTTTTTAATTCCCTTGCTCCATAATCCTTTGGTCAGCACATTTAAATACTCAATAATGAGCATCATAGACATAACAAACAGTGTGATTAAAAGTGTTTGTTTGATGACCGGAAAGATTGCAATCATAATTGTGAAATTTGGAAAATAAAAATAATCATTAATAATGAATGGGACTGAATTTAGAAAACTAGTTTAAAAACGAAATAAATAAGCTGTTTTTCATCAATTCAGATTTATATTTATCTGGAATTCTTTAATTTTGACACTTAAATACTTTAATACCACAATCGACCATGTCTCATATTTTTAACTTGACTGAAGGCGCATCCATTGCTTTGCACTCAATGGTAATTATAGCCAAAAATGATTCAAAAGGCATAACTAACGTAAATGATCTGGCTGCTAAAACCGGAAGCTCAAAATATCATACTTCCAAAATCATGCAAAAATTGGTAAAGGACGGATATCTTAATTCAACGAGGGGGCCTGCTGGTGGTTTTTATCTTGCCAAAAAGCCTGAAAATATTACGCTAAAAGAAATCTATGAGTCTGTTGAGGGAAAAATTGAGATGACAACATGTCCTGTGAACAGGTCTTTTTGTCCTTTCGGAGGTTGCATTTTTGATGATATAACAGTTAAGATGACAAATGAGTTTGTGAATTATATCAGCTCACGAACTCTGGCCCATTATGTTGGAAACAACGCTTACTAAGAATACGTAAATTCTTTTGTAATTTTTAGTAAGAGATCGAGCTGGTTATTTTGGAAACAGGATTAACGGTTTCTAAGAAATTCAGCTGCATTTTGAAAATAATCCCACAAAAATTCTTTGTACTCAGGTTGGATTTCTGATTGATCAAGAGCTGCTTTCATATTGCCCAGCCAATGGGCAATAGTTTCATCCTGTACCGGAAATTGCACATGTCGTCTCCTTAAGGCCGGATGGCCGCGCTGCTCTGAATATGTTTGTGGACCACCAAGGTACTGGATCATAAACAGAGTAAGCCGTTCCTGTGCTGCATCAAAATCTCCCTGGTAAAGCGGAGAAAGCACAGTGTCTTTTCTTATTCCCGTATAAAAATCGTGGATCAGTTTTCGAATATTTTGCTCACCGATTTTATCATACATACTTATTTCCATAAGGTTCTTGTCAATTAATTATAAATCTTTTGTGTTAGCCTTATTCCCGAGGCAAAAATCCTATCTCATTCGTAAATGTCCTTATATACCAAAACCAAATTCAGGAAAATTTCCTGAATTTGGAATTTAAAAAGATCAGATTTTTCTTGAAAATAATTACCTTTTACTCTGTTTAGCCGCTTCTTCCAGTCTCTTTTGGAAAGCTGACTTTTTCTTTGGTTTTTTCTTATTCATCTCAATTTGCTTCAGCAGTTTTTCCTCGTTGACCGTTTTTTGGAAAATGTACATCTGAATGAAAGTGATGATGTTAGCGAGGAAGTAATAGTAGCTTAACCCTGAAGCATAATCGTTAAAGATTCCCATGAACATGATAGGCATGATGTACATCATGGTTTTCATTCCTGGCATGCCCTGTGTCTGTGACCCCATCATCTGGTTGTTCAGGTAGGTGTACATCACGGTGGAAACAGTCATGAGCAGGGTGAAAAGACTCACATGGTCACCGTACATGGGAATGTTCCAAGGCAAATGAAGTATGGAATCGTAAGTTGAAAGGTCGTGTGCCCAAAGGAAAGGCTGCTGCCGGAGCTGGATTGCCGAAGGGAAAAACTCAAACATGGCAAACAAAATAGGCATCTGCAAGAGCATTGGAACACATCCGGACGCCGGATTGGCTCCTGCTTTCCTGTATAGATCCATGACAGCCTGCTGCTTTTTCATGGAGTCTTCCTTTTTGGGATATTTTGCGTTGATCGCATCTACCTCAGGTTTCAAAACCCTCATCTTAGCAGATGATTTGTATGTTTTGGAAGCAATTGGGAAGAGGACTAATTTCAATAATACAGTAAGTACAAGAATTACGATACCATAATTCCAACCAAAGCCTCCCAACCAGTCAAATACAGGGATAATGATATACTCATTAATCCATGCCAACAGGAAAAATCCCCAACCGATAGGAATCTGTCTTTCGAGCTTTAGTCCGTAGGATTTTAATGTATAGAACTTATTGGGACCAAAATAAAATCTTAAATCAATAGGTTTAGGATCTAATACGTTGAAAGGGAGAGTCAAATCAGCCGACATGGTTTTTAGATAATTTTTCATTCCGGCTTCGTCTTGCTTTTCTTTATGTACATTAAGAACGCCATCATTAAAATAGTTGTCAGCGATTAAAGTACTTGAGAAAAAACGTTGTTTAAATGATACCCACCTCAGCTTAGTCGTTATTTCTTTCTTTTCGTCTTTATTTTTGTTTAGGTTATCAACACTTTCCTTATAGTATTTATAATAAACTGTTGATCCGCTAAACCTGTCGACATTTTTCTCCTCCTGAAGCATATCGGCGTACCATTTCAAATCAATGGAATTCATGTTAGCCGGGATAATTCCTTGCATGTTATGAAGGTTTATCTTAAATCCTAACATGTAATTATCACCTTTGAAGGTGTAATCATATTCGATATAACTAGGGTCAGAACCTCTTTCGTTTTTGGGGCGGGCATAAAGCCTCATACGAAACGTGAGGGTTTTGTTACCGCTCACCGAAAAATTATTCTGAGATGAGTCACTGAGAACAGGTTCGAAATATAAGTTGCTGGTTTTTACCAACTGATTATCTGAGAAGAAAGATATTCCAAAATTGCTTGTTGTAGAGTCAAAAAGATATAACGGTTTCTGATCCCAGGTTTTATATTTTTTTAATTCCACAGAAGAGATAAAACCGCCTTTTTTACTGATTTTAAATATGGCAAGGTCAGTTTGCAAGGTGTAATATTGCTCTTTGCCTGTAGCACTGGACGAAAAAACACCGGTTGGCTGAGCGGTTTTTTGCTGAACAGCGGTATTATTATTTGTGCTCTGGCCGGCGTTTGACTGAGGATAGTTTTTTTGTTCAGCTGCTGCTTTTATCTTGTTAACGGAATCCTGCACTTGCTGAACCATTGCAAGAGAATCCTGGGTATGCTTTTGTTTGGCGATTTCTTCCTTCGACGGACTCATCCAAATACCCCAAATCACCAAAATGGCTGCAATTAACAGAAAACCTAGCGTGGAATTTTTATTCATCTGCTTTAATGTAAAATAAAGTAAGAGGGCGCAAAGTTAATTAGAAAATTAATATCAAGTGGCAGTAAAAAATCGTGCCAGTCTATATTTCGGTAAGTTGGAAGGAAATTTTGTCAGTCCAGAATCTTAAAATTATGTGACAGAAGGTATGTGAGTATTAAATTTTGTTGTTTAAAAAAAACGTTAAATAATGCTGTTTGATCATTTGCTGCATCACTCAGACCTTGGCAAATCTATAAATTAATCCCATCTTTGTACGTCTGTTTTGGTCAGTGAATCAAAGACAGAATATAATTTTTGTTTTGGATTTACTTCGCCTATTTATAATAATATATTGAAAATCAGTTAAAATGACTTCCGGACTTTTTACTTATGCACTAACAGTTTTCACAGGTTTTTTTGCTATTATGAACCCTATTGCCAATACTCCGGTTTTTCTTGGTTTAGTGGGCGACAGAGATGAAATCACCAAAAAGAAAATTGCCAAAACGTCTTGCATTACAGCTTTTATCATTGTGTTGTTTTTTGTAATTCTCGGAAAATATCTGTTTGAACTTTTCGGTATTACGATTCCGGCATTTAAAATTACAGGCGGTATTTTACTGTTTTATGTGGGATTTGAAATGCTTCAATCCAAGAAATCAAAAATTCATCACCAGGAAGATGTGGAACCCGACGAAGGCGTGGCGATTTCACCGCTTGCAATCCCGATTCTTGCTGGTCCCGGAACCATTGTTACGGCCATGAACGATGTTACCAAAGGCAGCTATATTCATATAGCCATTGTCCTAGTGATCTTTGCTGTGATGATTTATCTGACATACCTGGCTTTTTCTTTGAGTGAAAAAATTGTCGAAAAACTCGGACAAAATATTATTACCGTGGTAGGGAAGATTATGGGATTGATTTTGGCTATCATTGGAACAGACATGGCCATCGCGGGAATTAAGATTGCTTTTAAAATGTGAATTTGAAAATATGATGAGCCTTTCAAAACAAGATACGCCGGCCCTTATTCTAATTGATATTCAAAAGGGTTTTGATGACATAGATTATTGGGGAGGTCACAGAAACAATCCTGAGGCTGAAAATAACGCTGCCAAATTGTTGAAACTTTGGAGAAAAAATTCCTTACCTGTTTTTCATGTAAAACACTGTTCGACCAGTCAACAATCGAGGTTGGTGGAAGGACAACCTGGAAATGATTTTAAAGAGGTGGTTGCACCGAAAGGCGAGGAACCGATCATCAAGAAAAATGTGAACAGCGCCTTTATCGGAACAGATTTGAAACAGCGGCTTGAACAATCAAATATTAAAAAATTGGTGATTGTTGGCTTGACTACTGACCATTGTGTTTCGACCACGGTGCGCATGGCCGGCAATTTCGGATTTGATACTTATGTCGTTTTTGATGCCACAGCCACATTCGATAAAAAAGGACTGGAAGGGCAGGTGTATTCTGCCGAATTAATTCATGAAACAGCGCTTGCCAGCTTGGATGGTGAATTTGCCACGGTTGTTAAAACAGGACAACTTATAAAAGAATTGAGCTTATGAAGTTTGCTCATCCATGAGAGAAAGATCATGATTATAAAATGGATTGTCTGTGAGGTAGAAGATGAGAAAAAACAGGCGTTTTCTGCTGCACAGGAAAAATGGCTTGAAATCAAAGGTGCAAAGGGTTTCCTGGCTCAGGTGGGAGGTTGGGACTTAGAAAATCAAAATGTTGCCTGTATTATTGCCTTCTGGGAAAGCAGAGCAGATTTGTATTCTTTTATGAGTAATCTTCATGACAAGATATTCCATGGTAATAATCAGGTTGAAACATATAAGTCTATTCAGATCAGTCATTTTTATGATAGAATTGAGATGCGGGGGAGTGGTGAATCGTTACTTGAAGCTGCCCGGTTAAGTAAATTATTAAGGATTGCAGATTGTGAAGCTAAACCTGACAGAATTGCGCATTTTGAGAAAGTTCAAAAAGAAATCTGGCTTCCTGGAATGAAAGATTCCAATGGTATGCTGGGTGGCGTTTTCTCGCAGGACATCAATCAAAACAACCATTATCTTGTGTCAACTTTCTGGGATACTCAAGAAAACCACAGTGATTATGTGAAATTCAAGCTTCCTGTTTTTCAGAAGAAAGCTGATATAAAAAGTGATTTGCTGGATATTACCGGAAGAAAGGTGCGCTTAATGGATTCCTGGAGTATCATCAAATAATAATAGCTTTCCCTTCAAATTTAGTTTCCTGTATTTTAATCTGCTAATTTAGTAGAGTAATACTTATTTTTGCATATTGTTTTAATAATCTGCACATAAGTAGAAAATTGTATTGTACTTCATGAAAAGGTTTCTCTTCTCTTTGCTGACAAAATTTATTTTCTTAATAGGAATCTTTGGCTCGATTTCTTTGTCTGCGCAAAGGCAGGAAACATTTTCTGAAATTAACACCCTTCGTAATTCTTACTTTCAAAAGGATACAATCCGACACGCCAGGAAATCATTACCTGAAAGAGGGATAGATTTCGTAACTACCGGATCGCTAGAAGGTTATTATAACTTTATGGGAGGAATAAGGAAGGGTTCAGCTTCTGCTGTTCTTTTGGATGCCAATATGAATCTTGATTTAGAAAAATTGATGGGGTGGAAAAGAGGAACTTTCTACATTGATTTTGAATATCATGGTGGAGATAATCCAACAACAAAGCTGGTTGGTGACTTGCAGGTTTTTGATAAAAATAATGCGGATCCTTTTTTTGAAACGCTTGAGGTCTGGTATCAACAGATTCTGTTTAACAAGAAATTACGAGTTAAACTTGGTAAAATTGATGCAAATACAGAATTCAGTGTAATTGACAACGGACTGAATTTTATAAACAGCCCAACCCAGGTGACACCTGCATTCCCGGTTTTTCCTACTTTCCCTGATCCCATGCCGGGGATTGCACTTTTTTTTAATCCGAACCATTTATTCTTTGCTGACTTTGCCTTTTATGAAGCAAATCAAAGCATGCATTTCCTGAATTTTTTTGGAGATCCTTCTTCAGCACAAATGTCGATGCATGGACAATTATTTATTGTTGAATCTGGTTTAAATTGGAATCAGCTACCAATTTTTGATAACGGTGGAAATTTTAAGCTGGGACTCTGGAAACATAATGGCTATTTTGATGATTTTTCAGACGGACGGATACACGGATTGGCAGGAGTTTATTTAATTTTTGATCAGACTTTGTGGAAGTCAAATTCCAAACAGAATAATCAGCGTAGTGTTCGCATGTTTTTGGTTTATGGATTGACGAATTCAAGAATTTCAGCTATTTACAGGCATTATGGAGGAGGTGTCGTCTTAACCGCTCCATTTAACGGAAGGCCTGATGATGAAACCGGTTTTAGTATCCAGGATGCTGACTTAAGTTCGGGTTTGCTGGTTCCGCAAAAGTATGAGTTGGATTTTGAAGCATATTATCAATTTTCACTTACAAAAGGCATTAATTTTAAACCTGATTTTCAATACATTGTTCATCCCGGGGGCGTGTACAAAAACGCATTAGTGGGCACTTTTATGCTGAATTATTCTTTTCCTGCCGATAATAATTGATAATTTATTTAATACAAATTAGTTGTAATCCCTGTTTGTCAAGGAAGTGAAGAATTATTTGCTTTTTGTAAATTAAAATGATATCTTTGTGATATTAATTTAAACTTCTGAATTATGAAAATGACAGATGAAAAAAATGTAAATGCAATTTCAGGATACACAGTATTGCTGATTGTTTTGTTGTTTCTGGCTGTATCGGTGTGGCAACTTGTCGTTAGTCAAGTTGTTTGGACTATTACGCTTTTGGTTTTGGCTTTTCTTTCCATGCCAGGGTTTATGATTGTCAATCCCAATGAGTCCAAAGTGCTGGTGCTTTTTGGTGCCTACAAAGGAACTGTGAAGAAAAACGGTTTTTGGTGGGTAAATCCTTTTATGGTTAAGAAAAATATTTCGCTGCGCGCAAGAAATCTTGACAGTGAGCCTATCAAAGTCAATGACAAACTGGGAAATCCAGTTATGATCGGCGTTGTGATGGTCTGGAAAGTTGAAGATACCTACAAGGCTTCGTTTGATGTGGATGACTACAAGGTTTTTGTTGATATTCAGAATGAAGCCGCCATCCGGAAACTTGCCGGACAATATCCTTATGATAATCTGGAAGATGAAAACGCTCAGTTGACATTGCGCAGCAGTAGTGAAGAAGTCAACCAGATGTTGGAAAAAGAGATTACAGATCGTCTTTTCATTGCTGGGATCAAAGTAGTGGAAGCCCGAATCAACTATCTGGCTTATGCCCAGGAAATTGCAGGCTCCATGCTGAAGCGGCAGCAGGCTTCAGCCATCATTTCGGCCAGAAAAAAGATTGTGGAAGGTGCTGTCAGCATGGTGGAAATGGCTTTGAAAGAACTTTCGGAAAAAGAGATCATCGAACTGGATGATGAAAGGAAGGCCAATATGGTAAGTAACCTGATGGTGGTGCTTACGGCCGATAAAGATGTAGCTCCGGTTTTGAATACAGGAACCTTGTATTAATCAGAGAAATGTCGGGCATTATAATTAGTAAACTTTGGTTTAACCAGCCAGGAATTACTGATTGCGGTGAGACGAAATTATAAACCTTTTTGAACCTGAGTTATGGCAGTAAAAGACGGTATGGAGAAGATTTATTTCAAAGAAGAACAAAGCCTGCGTAATAGTCCGGTGATGTGGATTTTGTTTGTGACGTTTTTTGTCGTTGCCGCGATTAGTGGCTGGGGGTTATATCAGCAGGTAGTCCTGGAAAAGCCTTTTGGTAATTTACCGACTTCTAATGTGCATCTGGAGCTGGTTTTTGCGTTACCATTAATTGTGATGATAGTGGTCATGTTTTTGGTAAGCAGAATCAGGCTGGTAACCATTATCAATGAAAAAGGAATCCGGTTTGGATTTACCACTTTGACAAATCAGAAATTCATAGCAAAAGTTGTTCTTTCTTCATTTGGGGTAAACTTCCTGGGAAGACGTACGTTTAAAATGGGACAGAATTTTGTTTCTAAGGAGGAGATCGGAAAATATGAAATCAGAAAGTATAAGGCTTTCCTTGAGTTCGGAGGATGGGGATATCGCAGAAGTGGTCAGAAATTATTTTCTAAAGAGAAGGCAGGGATTGCCTTTACTGTAAATGGAAATCAGGGATTGCAACTGTATTTAACTACTCAGGCAAAAATTTTGATAGGGACCCAAGAACCGGAAGGGGTGAAACGTGCTATGAAAAAGTTAATGAACGAAGGAGGTATAACCAATGTCTAAGAAAAAAGCATTTGCTTTAAGGTTGTCACCTGAAACATGGGATGCACTTGAAAAGTGGGCTGCGGACGATTTTAGAAGTGTCAACGGACAAATAGAATGGATTATACATAATGCCTTAAAGAATGCTGGTCGTTCGAAATCGACAAGCCAGCAATCAAAAGGGAATGAATAATATCCAAATTACTGATATAAAATGAGATCAAAAATATTTTTGTATTGTATCCTGTCTTTTTTGACCACTTCAACTTTTGGACAAACAGGACAGCCTGTTACACTGCATACTAAGACCGGAAATATTGAAGGTACCTTGTTGATACCTGAAACCAAAAAACAGATACCTGTTGTATTGTTAATTGCCGGTTCGGGGCCTGTGGATCGTGATGGAAATGCAGGGAAGCTAAAAATGAATTCTTTAAAAATGATTGCCGACTCTCTTTATGAACATGGAATAGCTTCTTTGAGATATGATAAAAGAGGCGTAGGCGAAAGCGGAGGTGCATTAACATCAGTATCTGACTTAAGATTTGATGATTTTATTCAGGATGCTATCGGGTGGGTCCATTTTCTAAGCGACGACAAGAGATTTAATTCTATCATAGTTGCCGGTCATAGTCAGGGATCTTTGATAGGAATGATTGCTGCTCAGCAAAAAGCTGTTTCCAAGTTCATTTCTTTGGAGGGAGCTGGAGAACCTATTTATGAAGTGCTTAAAAAGCAATTGCAGGAGCAGCCTCCTTTTGTATGGTTAATGTCTGAACCCATATTGGATTCTCTCAAAAAAGGAAAGACTGTGGACAGTATTCCAAAAATACTATATAGTTTATTCCGGCCCAGTGTTCAACCTTTTCTGATTTCCTGGTTCCATTATAATCCGCAGACAGAAATCAAAAAATTAAACAAACCGGTTTTGATTGTTCAGGGGACACATGACATTCAGGTTGGAGTGGAAGATGCTGAAAATCTAGCCAAAGCTGATCCTGAGGCAAAGTTGGAGATAATTCCGGGGATGAGTCATATTCTTAAAAATGGACCGAAAGACAGAGTCGAAAATATTCAGACTTACTACAATCCCGATTTGCCTTTAAATAAACAGTTTGTGAAAGTTATGTTGAATTTTATTAATGCTCCCGAAAAGTAGAAAGGAAATAACAAGTCGATTTTACATTAAAAGAAAAACCCCTGACAATAAATCAGGGGTTTTTCTTTTCTATTTTGATTTTGTTCAGTTAAAAAATAGAATCAATTAAAGTATCATCTGCAATGTTAGGAAGGGTGATTTTTAAATCAGGATTCTGTTCCATGGCTCTTTTGGCTGCCTCGATAGCTCCCTGATTCCTTGCCCAACCTCTGCGTCCGATACCATTATTAACATCCCAATAAAGCATAGATTTAAGTCTTCTGTCCGCATCCAGGCTACCATCCAAAACCATCCCGAATCCCCCATTGATTACTTCTCCCCAGCCTACACCACCACCGTTATGTATGGAAACCCAGGTAGCCCCCCGGAAAGAATCACCAATAACATTTTGGATGGCCATATCAGCGGTAAATTTCGAACCATCATAAATATTGGAAGTTTCGCGAAAAGGTGAATCAGTACCAGAAACATCATGATGGTCGCGGCCTAAAACTACCGGAGCCGAAATTCGTCCATCCTGAATAGCTTTGTTAAAAGCAGCAGCTATTTTGATCCTTCCTTCTGCGTCAGCATATAAGATTCTTGCCTGCGAACCCACTACCAATTTGTTTTCACGGGCTCCCTTTATCCAGAGAATGTTATCTGTCATTTGATTTCTAATTTCAAAAGGTGCTCCATTTCTGATAGTTTCCAGCACTTGTGCAGCAAGTTTGTCTGTAACTTCCAGGTCATCAGGATCTCCGGAAGTGCAAACCCAGCGGAAAGGACCGAAACCATAATCAAAAAATAAAGGTCCCATTATATCCTGAACATATGAAGGATATTTAAAGTTGATGCCGTCGGGCGCCATGATGTCTGCACCTGCACGTGAAGCTTCAAGCAAAAAGGCATTTCCGTAATCAAAGAAATAAGTTCCTTTTTTTGTATGTTTATTAATGGCCTCAACATGTTTTCTCAAGGAATCCTGAATCTTTTCTTTGAATAAAGCAGGGTTATCAACCATCATTTTATTTGAATCTTCAAAGCTTAACCCTGCGGGGTAATATCCCCCGGCCCAGGGATTATGCAATGATGTCTGGTCAGAACCCAGATCCACATAAATTTTTTCTTCATACAGCTTTTCCCAAAGATCTACCACGTTCCCCACGTAAGCAATAGACAGCACTTCTTTATCTTCTATTGCTTGTCTCAATCTCTTTATCAAAAGATTTAGATTGTTGTAGATTTCATCTACCCAACCTTGCTCATAACGTTTCATAGCGGCTTTCGGATTGATTTCAGCCACCACTGAAATTATTCCTGCAATATCTCCAGCTTTTGGTTGAGCTCCTGACATTCCTCCCAATCCTGCTGAAACAAATAGTTTTCCTTTGAAAGTATCTTCTCCTTCTCGGGCAACTTTTCTGGCGGCATTCATCAGAGTAATAGTAGTTCCATGCACAATTCCCTGTGGCCCGATATACATATATGAGCCGGCGGTCATTTGGCCGTACTGACTAACACCTAATGCGTTAAACTTTTCCCATTCATCCTGTGATGAATAATTAGGTATAACCATTCCGTTTGTGACGACAACTCTTGGAGCATCCCTGTGCGATGGAAATAAACCCATTGGATGGCCCGAATACATGACAAGAGTTTGTTCTTCGGTCATAATGGCTAAGTACTGCATTGTCAGGAGGTATTGTGCCCAGTTCATAAACACGGCCCCGTTTCCTCCATAAGTAATCAACTCATGAGGGTGCTGAGCTACTTCCGGATTTAGGTTGTTCTGAATCATCAGCATAATGGCAGCCGCCTGAAGAGATTTATGAGGATATTCCATTATAGGCCGTGCGTACATATCGTAATCAGGCCTGAAACGGTACATATAAATTCGTCCGTATTTTTTTAACTCCTCTGCAAATTCCGGTGCCAGAGTATCATGAAATTTTTCCGGGAAATACCTCAATGCATTTCTAAGTGCCAGTTTTTTTTCTTCCTGTGTGAGAAGATCTTTCCTTACAGGAGCATGATTAATCTCCTCATCATAAGGTTTTACTTGCGGAAGTTCATGAGGAATTCCAGCTAAAATTGCTTTTTGAAAACTGTTCATGTTCGTAAATTATTCTTTTACCCAACAAAGATATAACAAATGAGGATTTTGAATCTTGTCTCGCTTAGGATGAGATCTGAAAGGAAAGCAAAACTCGCTAGTTTATTCTGATTTTAAATTGTAAGTAGGAATACCGATTCGAATATTTTTATAACCTGAGTTCGATATAAACAAAGGATTAAAAGAGAACAGGTTGAGATGTAACCGGAACCGTTTCGTATTGAATCCTTGGTTTTTTTACCATAAAAGAGCAGGCTAACAAGCCAGAGACCCTATTTGATAAAAAGTTGGTAAAGCTCCTGTGCCTGGAGTATTCAATCATACAAATGTTTTCAATTTATTGTTAATGGTTTCTATTATAGAAAATTTACGAAGTGTAATTTTGACATACAGGGTATTTATCTGATTCCCCATATAGTCACGGAGTCCTGTGATATGTTGAATTCCGTCAACAAACAAGTTTTCAAATAATGTTGGGAAACAGATCCCTTATTAGCCAATAGTTTTTCTGCTGCTTTTTGATATTCCACTCTGGTTGTTAGATTTAGCATATCCTTTCATGGGAATCTGTTCCGAGGCAAGGCTATAGTAAAGCTATAATTAAACCGAGGTTTAGCCGAGGTTCCTTCGAAGTTCCTTCGAATAAAAACGAATGAACCCCGGTTTAACATTGCCTTAAATATTGCCTTACTATATCTTTGCTAAGGACAGGAAGCAACGTTAACTTGCTAGAAGTGATGAGTACAAAAGATCTATTTTAAATCGAATTCAGGTAAATAGTTTTACGTGGAAATGGACGCCCCCGCAAGCAGGATTTGCATTTAATAAAATTTAGGGCTGTTCCTTAGCGTTGATGAGAATATTGTAAAGTAATTCCCGGGCACGGAAAAGCTGCGCTTTAATCGTGCCAAGTGGTAACTCAAGTTCATTAACAATCTCTTCGTAAGAATATTCTTTGAAATAGCGCAACTCAATAAGTTTTTTGTAATGTGGTTTCAGTTTATCCACCACCTCATGTATCATGTCAACTTTTTGAGAACGGATAAAAAGCTCTTCGGGGTCCGGAGCTTCAGATGGGGTCTTGGAATGTGGGTTTTTTTGAGACTTTTCGTTTCTTCCGTTTTTAACAGTCAAAGAATCCCGGTTTAAGTTTCGGGTAAAATCTATGGCATGATTTGTGGCTATAGCAAACAGCCAAGTACTGAAAGCATAATCAGGTGTATATTGTCTGAGACTCTTAAAAGCTTTTGCAAAAGCTTCAATGGTCAAATCTTCAGCATCATCAGGGTTTTTGGTAATTCTCAGCATTCTGAAATACAAAGGGTCGCGATAATATTTTAGCAACTCGGTGTAAGCTTTCTGATCACCTTCGTTTAAAGCCCTTTCTATCAGTTTATAATCTCGTTTCCCTTTTGCTGTAAGATTTGGTTTTATTCCCATTTTGTATCTTTACTTCTTAGACCCATAAGTCCGACAAGTGGTATGATTAATGCATGTACAGGTTCCCATAATAGCGAAAATAACAACAAATGTCTTTCGTTCAACCGTTTTAGGATATTTTTGTGTATGATTAACTGCGTAATGATACGAAGCAGCCATGCTCCAAGAACCACATAAAGCATTTGTCGGGTAATCAGAAGGAATAAAATAGAGAGATAAAAAACAAATAGACTAGAACCATAAGATCCCAGCATAAATTTGAATTTCTTCTTGTATCTCTTTCCTGTAGATATGTGTCTTCTCTTTTGTGTTAACCAGGCTTTGAAACTATGTTTAGGTTCAGAATAAACAAATGATTCAGGGGCTAGCTCAACTTTGGTATTGTTTTTCATAGCTACAGCACCAATAAAAAGATCGTCGTCCCCTGACGCTATCGTATAATGCGAAATAAATCCTTTTTGTTTGTAGAACAATTCTTTCCGATAAGATAGGTTTCGGCCGACACCCATATAAGGAAATCCTTTTATTGCAAAAGAAAGGTATTGCATCGCCACAAGAAAAGTGTCATAACGGATAAGACGATTCAGAAATCCTTTTTCTGGTTCATATGGTCCATATCCAAGAACAACACCAGTATTATCGTTGTAATTGGAAGCCATTTTTTGGATCCAGAGTGCTGAAGCCGGTTTGCAATCAGCATCTGTAAGCAAGAGCAAATCGTTGGCAGCAGACTTAATTCCAATGGATAAAGGAAATTTTTTTCCATGGAAAAAATTCAGGTCCTGTTCAATGGTAATTAATTTGAGTGCTCTATATTTTAAATTCAATTCTTTGAGTAGCGAGCTCGTTTCATCGTTGGATGCATGGTTCACCACAATCACCTCAAAGTTGGGATAATCCTGTTCAAGGATGGATGGCAGATTTTCCTTTAAATGATGGTATTCATTGTGTGCCGCAATGACAATTGACACTGGTGGAAAATCTTTTACCGGATTTTCTTCATTTTTGCGCAAGAAAGCGAGCCGTGCAAAAACGATCCAATAATAAGCCAGCTGCGTAATCAGACTAATTAGTAAGATTGCTGAGACTGAAATTTGTAGGGTATTAAATTCGGCCATATATACTGGTATTTCGCGCAAAAATATTGAAATTTTTGCCAGCCTTTCGTTCAGCGCAATATTTTTCATAAGCCGGAAAAGTTTATTGTTTTTAAGGTAAGTTGATGTTTTTTAAGTTTCTCTTTTCATGATTTGAAAAATGAGGAGCGCCTTTTTATAAACAAATGATGCTTTTCCGCTATCTTTGCCCAAATTTTTTAAGGCAGGCATGCAATTTAGTTTAGAGAAGACAGATACCAAAACGGCGGCAAGAGCCGGTGAGATGATTACTGATCACGGGAAAATTCAAACGCCCATCTTTATGCCGGTTGGTACGGTAGGTTCGGTGAAAGGAATACACATTAATGCGGTAAAGGACGATATCAAGGCTCAGATTATTCTGGGAAATACCTATCATCTTTATCTGAGACCCGGAACAAAAATTATTGAAGAAGCCGGTGGTTTGCACAAATTTAATTCCTGGGATGGCGCTATTTTAACAGATAGCGGTGGTTATCAGGTATACTCACTTTCCGGAACGCGAAAACTGGATGAATCAGGTGTTCTTTTTCGCTCGCATATTGATGGCTCAAAACATAAATTCACTGCTGAAAACGTAATCGATACTCAACGCAGCCTCGGATCCGATATTATGATGGCCTTTGATGAATGTACGCCTTATCCCTGTGATTACGACTATGCTAAAAAATCGCTTGATATTACTCATCATTGGCTTAAGCGATGCTTTAATCGCTATAATGAAACTGAACCAAAATACGGTTATCACCAGAGTTTGTTTCCTATTGTTCAAGGGAGTACTTTTCGTGATTTGAGAATTAAATCTGCCGAGGAAATTGCCAAGTACGGTGCTGAAGGAAATGCTATTGGAGGACTGTCGGTAGGTGAACCTCATGAGACCATGTATGAAATGACAGAGCTGGTTTGCGGCATTCTTCCCAAAGATAAACCGCGCTATTTGATGGGGGTTGGAACTCCTGAGAATATTCTGGAAAGCATCGCTTTGGGGATTGATATGATGGATTGCGTCATGCCCACCAGAAATGGTCGTAACGGAATGATTTTTACCCAAAAGGGAATTATCAATATCAAAAACAAAAAGTGGGAGAATGATTTCAGTCCGCTTGACCCAGATGGGGAATCTATTGTAGATTCTACTTACAGCAGGGCTTACGTGCGTCATTTATTCTCTGCAAGGGAATTTCTAGGTGGTATGATTGCCAGTCAGCATAATCTGGCTTTTTATTTGTGGCTTGTGAAAGAGGCCCGCAAACATATTTTGGAAGGTGATTTTGCTTCCTGGAAAGAAATAATGGTAAAACAGGTGAGTCATCGCCTTTAGACAGGATTGAATTTTTTTTATTTTTAATGATGGAAAATCAGTAGGTTAAGGTAGAAACAACAGCAGATGAAAATACTCGACTGGTACATAATCAAAAAGTTTTTGGGGACTTTTTTCTATTCCATTACCTTGCTTATTATCATTGTTATTGTTTTTGACGTTTCAGAGAAAATAGACGCTTTTATAAACAATCATGCGCCGCTGCACGAAATCATTTTTCAGTATTATCTGAATTTTATACCTTACTTCATCAATCTTTTTATTTATCTCTTCACTTTTATTTCGGTGGTGTTTTTCACTTCCCGGCTTGCCGGAAATAGCGAAATTATAGCCATACTCAGCAATGGTGTTAGTTTCAGAAGGCTGATGCTGCCCTATATGCTTTCTGCTACTTTCTTAGCCATTATGTCTTTTTACATGGGAAATTTCCTGATTCCCCATACCAATATTACCATGCGAAAGTTTATGGATAAGTATATTGACAAGCCGCCGGTGAATACCAAACGTAATGTACATGTGCAAATAAGTCCGAGGACCTTTGCTTATGTTGAATCATATAATGCAGAACGGGGCATTGGATATCGTTTTACACTGGAGAAATTCGATGGTGTCAGAATGGTTTACAAGCTGATGGCTAACTCGATACAAAGAGATACGGTCAACAACAAATGGATTATTTCCAATTACTACATTAGAACAATTGATAGTGCAGGAAATCAGCATTTGACACATGGGGTGATTGAAGATACTACCATTGCATTAAGGCCCACCGATCTTTACAAAGTAAAACATAGCTACGGCGAAATGAATTTGTATGAGTTGAATAAATTTATTCGTACTGAAAAGGAAAAAGGCTCGCTGGTTTATAAGCGTTTCGAAATAGAAAAGTACAAACGTATCGCAGGGCCAGCTGCCATTATTATTTTGACTTTCATGGGAATGGCACTATCGAGTCGTAAACTCAGAGGAGGCATGGGCCTGCATCTTGGTATCGGTATAACACTGGCATTCAGTTATATATTAATGATGCAGGTCACAACGGTGTTCTCTACACAGGGAAATCTGTCACCCGCCTGGGGTGCATGGATTCCCAATTTCTTCTTTTTCATCATAGCGGTTTATCTCGTTATTAAAGCACCTAAATAGTATACACAGTTGCAAAGTCCTTCTGCTTGATTCTGTCAAATTAATGCTGGATTTGACAGTCAATTGTGTACTTTTGCGGATTAAATAATTTGACAGAAAAAAGACTCATGGAGCAAAAACCATCCATTCCAAAAGGAACACGTGATTTCGGCCCTCTTGAAATGAGCAGGAGGAACTACATTTTCAACACAATTCGAAAGGTCTTCGAAAAATATGGCTATCAGCCTATCGAAACACCTGCCATGGAAAACCTTTCCAGTTTGCTGGGAAAGTATGGTGAAGAAGGAGATAAGTTGCTGTTCAAAATTCTGAATTCAGGTGATTATCTTGCCAAAATTGATGACGAACTTTTAAAAGAAAAAGAATCTCTGAAATTGAGTACACAAATCAGCGAAAAGGGACTGAGGTACGACCTGACAGTTCCGTTGGCCAGATTTGTTGTACAGCACAGGAATGAAATTGTTTTCCCGTTTAAGCGCTATCAGATCCAGCCTGTCTGGCGTGCCGACAGGCCCCAGAAAGGGCGTTATCGCGAGTTCTTTCAATGCGATGTGGATGTTATTGGTGTTGACTCACTTTTGAATGAAGTGGATTTGATTAGTGTGATAGATGAAGTGTTTAGTAAGCTGAATATCAATATTGTTATTAAATTAAATAATCGTAAGATATTAAGCGGAATTGCACAGGCTATCGGCCAACCCGAAAGCATGATGGACATTACCATGGCCATGGATAAACTGGACAAAATAGGGGAGGACAAAGTTTATGAAGAGTTGCATGAGCGCAATATTTCAGATGAATCCATAGAAAAATTGAAGCCGGTTTTAAGATTAACAGGTGACAATCAGTCGCGTTTAAACAGCCTTGGCGAGTTGATTGGAAGTACTGATGATGGAGCTTTGGGATTGGAAGAAATTCACACAATCTTGAAGTATTTGAAACCCATGAATCTGAAATCTCCCATTGAAATTGACCAGTCTCTGGCACGAGGATTGAATTATTATACTGGAGCCATTATAGAAGTGAAAGCTCAGGATGTTTCTATTGGAAGTATTTGTGGCGGTGGTCGTTATGATAATTTGACTGGTATTTTTGGGATGCCAGGAGTTTCCGGTGTTGGAGTGTCTTTTGGCGCTGATCGTATTTATGATGTGCTTACCGAGTTGAAGCTTTTCCCACAGGAAGCCGGAGCTCTGACTAAAGTGTTACTGATTAATTTCGGTGAAAATGAAACCCCTTATGCCTTGAATATTCTTAATAAACTTCATAGTGCTGGTATTTCCGCAGAACTTTTTCCGGAACCTGCCAAGTTGAAAAAGCAAATGAAATACGCTGATCAGAAACAGATTCCTTATGTGGTTTTGATTGGTGAAGAAGAAATGAAAACTGAAACTTTGACTCTGAAAAATATGCAAAGCGGGGATCAGGCAAAAATCACGGTAGATGAATTAATTAAAAAAGTTGAATAACAGATAACAGATAAAATGGACAATTATCACGCTATCGACCACAAAAAACTTACATTTAAAGAGGTTTTTGAGATTGTAAAAAAAGATTTAAAACTCACCCTTTCGGAAGAAGCCAAAAACAGTATTGTAAAATGCCGGTCGTATCTTGACAAAAAAATTAAGGAAACAAAAGAGCCTATTTACGGAATTAATACCGGTTTTGGGGCATTGTACAACAAGAGTATTTCAAATCATGATTTGGGGCGATTACAGGAAAACCTGGTGATGTCTCACGCTAGTGGCACTGGCGAAGAAGTTCCTCTGGAGATTGTGAAATTAATGATGCTTCTGAAGATTCAGGCCTTTTCTTTTGGATATTCCGGAGTTCAACTCGAGACGGTTGAACGGTTGGTTCAGTTTTACAATCATAATGTTATTCCTGTTGTTTACCAGCAAGGCTCATTGGGGGCCTCAGGTGATTTAGCTCCGTTAGCCCACATGTCTCTCCCGTTGTTGGGAAAAGGTAAGGTGTATTTTAAAGGCCAAAAAAGAGAAGCTGCTGAGGCCCTGAAAGAGATGAACTGGGAACCTATCAAACTTCAGTCAAAGGAAGGATTAGCGCTGCTAAATGGAACGCAGTTCATGTCGGCTTATGGGGTTTGGTCTGTATTAAAAGTTTTCCGGCTATCAGATATGGCCGACATCATTGGAGCAATTTCACTGGATGCTTTTGATGGAAGAATCGAACCTTTTTATGAAGGATTGCATACAGTAAGGCATCATCTGGGACAAATCCAAACCGCTTCAAGATTCAGAACTTTGCTGGATGGGAGTGATTTAATAAAGCAGTATAAAGTGCATGTTCAGGATCCTTATTCGTTTCGTTGCATTCCTCAGGTGCATGGTGCGACAAAGGATGCGATCAATTATGTGGCTTCGGTTTTGTCCAATGAAATCAATGCAGTCACGGACAATCCAACGGTTTTCCCTGATGAGGATATGATTATCTCAGGTGGAAACTTCCACGGACAGCCTTTGGCATTGGTGCTGGATTTTCTGGCAATTGCTGTCGCTGAACTTGGTAATATCTCAGAAAGAAGAACCTATCAACTGATAAATGGTAACCGTGGATTGCCATCGTTTTTGGTAGCGAATCCTGGCATTAATTCCGGATTTATGATTCCGCAATATACGGCTGCTTCTATCGTAAGCCAAAACAAGCAGCTTTGTACACCTGCATCCGTGGATTCCATTGTTTCTTCACAAGGGCAGGAAGATCATGTTAGTATGGGTGCCAATGCAGCCACCAAAGCATTTCTCGTAGTGATGAACCTGGAAAAAATTCTTGCTATTGAATTATTCAATGCAGCACAGGCTCTGGAATTCAGAAGACCGATGAAATCGGCACCTTATCTGGAAGATTTTGTCATGAAATACAGGGAACGTGTTCCGTTTGTCACAGAAGACAAAATCATGCACGATGAAATTGAAAAGTCGATTACTTTTCTGCGCGAAGTAGATTATGAACTTCCCGATGCTTTGATTCCAGGCATTTAGTATGCCAGTATCACGGACAGATTAATTTTCAAATATCATACCGTAGGGACGGGCGATTTCTTCTGTTAATTGAGGAATGGAAATGTATTTGCTTTCGCGGCGATATTCTCTTCCCTCGAAGAACAAAAGAATGGTCGGATTTGAAAATATATTGAATTTTGCCGGAAGTTCAGGATGTTTTTCTGAGTTGATGAATGCCAGTTTCATTTCCGGAAAATCTTCTTCCACCATCTGAATCACCTTTGGCCTTAAACTGATGCAGGGTGCACAATGATCGTTATAGAAATACAGGATTAAAGCGGTTTCGTTTTGGATGATGGCATCCATTTGATCCATGCTTTCCAGTTCGTTTTTCATATCCAGTTGTTAAAAATTATCAAAAGCGGCGCAAAAATATCATTTCTATTTAAAACTTCGACAACATGAAAATTATTTTCTTGTTTTTCAGTGAAGTGGCTCGTTATAACATCAATTTATAGAGACTTTTTATTGGAGCTTTGAATTTTTTCTATATTTGCCCTTGATAAGGGTTAAGGGAATCCTGTGAAAAACAGGAGCTGTCCCCGCAGCCGTAAGTTGTTCTCATGTTTTTGGCAACCCATGCCACTGTTCCAATCAAATTGGGATGGGAAGGCTGCCAGAAATGCAACGAGCCGGAAGACCTGCCTTTATTATTGTTTTCGAAGCTTTCGGAGGAAAAGCTGGAGGAAATTACCTTTTCTTCCCCCTTTTATTCCAGGTTGGTTTACGAAAATTAGGTTTTAATTTTTGTAATGTTTAACTCGAGGATTTTGAATGAAAAAAATTAACTTTTTAACGGTTTTAAACGACTGGAAGGTAAAATTGCATTCATCTGTCAGAGCATTTCTTTAACAATCATTTCAAACGGGGTTTTTGTATTATAAATTTTAATTCCAGTGGTGTCTGGATATGAGACGATTGTTTCATATGGAAATAATTTGAAATGAGAACTTCTGTTTTATTTTTTTTGATACTTAGCTTCTCAACAGCGTTTGGTCAAATGGCACCGGATACTGTTTCAATTCCGGAAGTTGAGGTGAAGACAGTCAGACAACTGGCCCGTGCAGGAGTTACTACACATCAAATTGATTCTATTGCCATGAAAAGGGAATCGGATGCTTCGCTTTCGGATTTGCTGAGTAGGTTCTCTACGGTTTTTGTGAAGAGCGAAGGAAGAGGTGCTTTGTCTACTGTGGCTTTTCGTGGCACGGCCCCGTCACATACCGAAGTTTACTGGAATGGGATGAGCCTTCAATCACCCATGCTGGGGCAGGTAGATTTTTCACAAATTCCCGTTTATTTAATGGATAATATCAGTCTTAACCCTGGTGCTAGCTCACTTGTTGATGGTGATGGAGCGCTTGGGGGAAGTATAGACTTGAAAAATGATCTTAGTTGGTCTAAAAAGTTTAGCGGGACTTTCCTGTCAGGATACGGAAGCTTTGGTACCTGGAATGAGTTTGTTCATCTGGAAAAAGGAAGCGATAAATTCCAATCCTCAACAAGGATTTATTACAATCGCTCGAAAAACGATTTCCCTTTTATCAATAAAGATATTGCCAATATTGATCCGGTGACGGGTGCTTATATCTATCCACGGCAGCGAAACGAACATGCCGAATATATGCTGGAAGGTGCTATGCAGAGTTTCGGATTTAGGTTAAGCAAAAGGACTATACTAGAAACGCACTATTGGTTTCAGTATTCGGATCGTGCTATTCCAAGGCTCAATACTTATGAAGGAAACGATAATTCCAACCTAGCCCGTCAGGTGGATAGGACAAATCGTGCAGTGATGAAATTATCCAGTTTCATGAAAAAGGGAACACTCATCCTGCAAAGCGGACTGAATGCCGAAAACATGGTTTACAGCATTCGCAATATGGTTTATGGCGACGGATATTACAATGCTCTTTATTCAAAATCAAATGTGTATAGTTTTTACAATAAGGCTCAATATCAGTTTCAACCCATCAGGAATGCGCTGGTAAAAGCTGCCGCAACATTTGATTTTTATCGTGTTCAGACAAAAGATACTGTAAATCAGACCGGATACAATCAATCCAGAAGAGACAAAGGATTGATGCTGTCATGGCAACAGCAGTTAACCAATAATCTTTCTGCAATGGTTTTGCTCCGTAAGGATTGGGTGAATCAGGTTTCTATTCCGATCATTCCTTATTTTGGATTTGATTGGACGATTAATCAAAAAAGAAAGCTAATTCTTCATGGAAATATTGCCAGAAATTATCATTATCCAGATCTGAATGATTTGTATTGGCAACCTGGCGGAAATCCGAATCTGCGTCCGGAAGAAGGATTGAACACCGAACTTGGAGTCATAACGTCTTTTCCTGGAAAAAAATTGGAAAATAGTTTTGGTCTGACAGCATTCTACAACAATATTGAAAACTGGATTATCTGGATTCCGAGTCCTATGGGGTACTGGTCACCTCAAAACATTCAGCACGTAGTTTCCAGTGGATTCGATGCAAATGTGATGATTGCTTTTCCAATAAAAAAATTGAAAGTTACATTTAAAGCTGATTATGCTTTCACCAAAAGTATCAACCATGGTAATGCTGCACGTTGGGGCACGGCTTCTGTTGGAAAGCAAATCCCATTTGTTCCTGTGCATACAGGTAACGTATTGCTGAATTTGAGTCTGGGTAATTATTATCTCACCTGGATAAACCATTCTTATTCGGAGCGTTTTACTACTTCGACTAACGAACTGACGATGCGGGATCGACTGAATCCTTATTTTATGAACGATTTATACATCGGGAAAAGATGGTTACTGGATGGTAGAAAAATTTCTTTGCAATTTAAAATATTCAATTTATTCAACGAACAGTATCGTTCTGTTTTACAACGACCCATGCCTGGACGGAATTATATGCTGTTATTAACCTATCATTTATAGCATTATGAAAAAAGTATTACTTCTTTTGATTGTCAGTATGTTAATGCTGTCCTCTTGTATGAAGAATAATGACTTGTCGAACCCATTGCACTTGGACAAAAAGGGACACGATGTCTTTATTATAAATCAAGGGAATTTTGGTTATGGAAATTCTTCGCTGTCTTATTATGATCCTGTTGCAAAGACCGTGATCAATAATGTGTTTTATGGTACAAACGGCCTGCCGCTGGGCGACGTGGCTAACTCTATGACTGTCAGAGATTCATTGGGCTATATAGTGGTAAATAATTCAGGTAAGATTTACATTATCAATGAAAATACATTTAAATATGTAGGAAAAATAACCGGTTTTACGTCACCGCGAAACATTTGTTTTATCAGTGATACCAAGGCATATGTGACTGATATGTATTCCAAATCTATACAAATCGTAAACCCACAGACGATGCAGATTACGGACTCCATCAACATTGACAATCATGACCCGGATTTTACTCAGCATACCTCTGAACAGGTGGTTCTTTACAACGATCTTGCTTTTGTGAACAGTTGGTCCTACGATGATAAAATTTTGGTTATCAATACAAGCACCGACAAGATAGTAGATTCCATAACAGTGACCAAACAACCGAATACGATGGTTTTGGACAAAAACAACCATCTTTGGGTTTTGTCGGATGGAGGATACTCCGGCAGTCCTTACGGACAGGTAAAAGCTGCCTTGACGGAAATTGATGCTAAATCGAAACAGATTTTGAAAACGTTTACATTTTCGAATATTGCAGCCTCTCCAACAGGACTTTGTATGAATCCGACCAGGGATACTCTATATTATCTGAATCCCTCGGTTTATGGTGCAACAATTTCTCTTCCAGGTATTTATGCAATGTCTGTAAATGATCAGAGTCTTCCTGCGACTCCAGTTATCAATCAAGATAATAAAAGTTTTTATGCGCTTGGGGTAGATCCCGGAAACGGAACCGTTTATGTTTCTGACGCTATGGATTATACCCAAAGCGGAAAAGTATTTGTTTACTCTCCAAATGGTCAGGTTGAAGACAGTATAACTGCAGGTATTATTCCTGGAGGTTTTTGTTTTAAATAAAATCCGTTTGGCGTTTTAACTGGGACTTTTCCTAAATTCAATGCTAATTCGTTTGAGTTAAGTGTAAAAAAGTGCAGTGTCTTTGATGTATTTTTTACAAAGCAAAAAGACTAGAGATATAAATTGCCATAGAAAATAATACCTTTGCGTGTAATTTTTTATGCAATGATGACTAAAGCGAATCATGAAAAGAGAGAAAAGATCAGGGTTGCGATAACGCATGGCGATTTTAATGGGATTAGTTATGAGATCATTATCAATGCTCTGAACGATAATCGTTTACTTGATTTATTTACCCCTGTAATTTATGGACTTCCCAATGTAATGGGATATCATCGTAAATCAATGAAAATCGGTGATTTTAATTATCAGACTATAGATAACATTAACGACGTTAATGATCAGAAAATTAATCTTCTAAGCATTGATGAGAGCGATGTCAAAATTGAATTTGGGCAGTCTAAGAAAGTAGCTGGTGAGTTCGCTTACAAAGCTTTGGAATCAGCTGTAGCCGATTTGAAAAATGGGCAGGTTGATGTTCTGGTTACAGCCCCCATTAATAAATCCAATATCCACTCAGGTGATTTTCATTTTTTAGGTCATACCGAATATCTTACAGAACGCTTTGGAGCTGATAATTCATTAATGTTGATGGTTTCAGGAAATCTAAGAGTTGCTACGGTAACCAATCATCTGCCCATCAAAGAAGTGGCTGATTCGTTAAATGAAGAGTTGATTATTAAGAAGTTAAGTATTCTAAATGAATCTCTTAAAAAGGATTTTCTGATTGACAAACCAAAAATTGCTGTTTTGGGATTAAATCCTCATGCTGGAGATGACGGTTTGATTGGAAAGGAAGATAAGGGCGTGATTCATGCCGCTATAATGCGGGCTAAAGAAAACGGCATGCTTGTTTTTGGGCCTTTCCCTGCAGATGGATTTTTTGGTTCGGAAGCGTATAAGAAATTTGATGCCGTGTTGGGAATGTATCATGATCAGGCAATGGTTCCTTTCAAATTGTTGGCCTCGGAGACCGGTGTGAACTTTACGGCAGGTCTGCCCATTGTCAGAACTTCACCGGACCATGGTACGGCATATGATATCGCAGGAAAATTTGAAGCCTCTGCGACTTCCTTGCGTGAAGCCATTTATCTTGCTATGAGTGTCTTTCGCAATCGTGAAAAATGGGATGAAATGAATGCAAATCCTTTGACTTCCAAAGCTGATGACAGGTTTAATAAAAGACATCCTGCTGACGATGGTCTGGAGGATCTTATAGGTTGATCTCAATTTCTATTATTAAGTTATTGCATTATAACTTTATTCAAGATTCAGAATTATGTTGCATCGTTTATATACGGGATCTGAAATTGCAGAAATTATAAAAGCAGTTTTGATCTCGGGGAACACTGACGATATTCAGGTAAAAGATATATTGATTGACAGCCGACGCTTGATCACGCCGGAGCAAAGCATGTTCTTTGCATTGAAAACAAAACGCGACGATGGCCAGCGTTACATTGAGGATCTGTATGAGAAGGGAATGCGGTATTTTGTGGTTTCATCGCAGGACTCCTGGCTTACACGTTTCCCGGAAGGTTCATTTTTTGTTGTTAAGGATACTTTGGCTGCATTACAACAGCTGGCAGCAGCGCACCGAACAAATTTTGATTTTCCTGTAATAGGGATTACAGGAAGTAATGGTAAAACTATTGTAAAGGAATGGCTGTATCAATTGATGAGCCCCCAGAAAAAGCTCATCCGTAGCCCGAAAAGTTACAATTCTCAGATTGGAGTTCCTTTGTCTGTCTGGCAGATGAATGAACAACATGAGATGGCGATTTTTGAAGCGGGAATTTCCGAGCCGGATGAAATGGAACGTCTTCAAAGTATTATCAAACCTACGGTTGGAATTTTTACAAATATAGGGGAGGCACACAGCGAGAAGTTTATAAGTATAGCTCAGAAAATTGGTGAGAAGCTAAAACTCTTTACTAAGGTTAAAACCTTAATTTATAATAGTGACCAGAAAGAATTACAGGAGATTATAATACGAACCGGAATCCTTGAAAATATTAAGACATTTACCTGGGGCAAAGATGAAAACTGTAATTTAAGAATTCTCAAAAGAGAAAAATTTGATCACAGTACAAAAATTGCAGCTGAATATCAAGAAAAAAAACTGGAAATAGAAATCCCATTTATTGATTCAGCTTCTGTTGAAAATGCCTGCCATTGCTGGGCTGCCATGCTGTATTTTGATTTTCCGCATGAGACTATCATGCAGGAGATGAAAAAGCTGGCTCCGGTTGCTATGCGACTTGAACAAAAAGAAGGAATTAATAATTGTACTATTGTAAACGACTCATATAATTCCGATTTTAATTCGCTTACTATCGCTTTGGATTATATTGATCAGCAAAATCAGCATATTGAAAAGGTAGTCATTCTCTCCGATATTCTACAAAGTGGTCGTAGTGATATGGAGCTATATTCTGATGTTGCAGCATTGTTGAAGCAGAAACATATCACCAAATTAATAGGTATTGGTCCCAATATCTCAAGACATGCTGATTTGTTTGATTTAAAAAAAGCTTTTTTCCCATCCACAAATGAATTTTTATCCGGATTCTCGCTCTCTTCTTTACGAAACCAGACAGTTCTTTTAAAAGGGGCACGCATTTTTGAATTCGAGCGCATCAACAGAATGCTTCAGCAAAGGGTTCATGAGACCGTTTTTGAAGTAAACCTAAATGCATTGATAGAAAACCTGAATTATTTTCGCTCCAAGGTTCGTCAAGGGACTAAAGTGATGGCGATGGTCAAGGCTTTTTCTTATGGAAGTGGAAGCTTTGAAATTGCCAATGTGCTTCAGTTTCATCGTGTGGATTATTTGGCAGTTGCCTATGCAGATGAAGGTGTCGAATTAAGAAATGCGGGCATTAATCTTCCTATTATGGTAATGAATCCGGAGGAATATGCTTTTGACTTAATGATAAAGCACCAACTCGAACCGGAAATTTTTAGTTTCAGGACTTTGACAATGCTTGAGAAAGCTATCCAACGCAACGTTCTCCCGGAAAACAAACCGGTTAAAGTCCACATCAAGTTTGATACAGGAATGCACCGTCTGGGATTTGATAAGGGTGATATTCCAGAACTGATAGAACGCTTGTACCAGTCGCCATTGATTTATGTTCAGTCTGTTTTCTCGCATTTAGTGGGAAGTGATAAGCCGGAGTTTGATGAATTCACCCGTGAGCAGCTTGCTTCATTTAAAGAAATGGGCGAGGAGTTTCGGGAAAAAGTTCCGCATCCGGTAATGATGCATATTTTAAATTCAGCCGGAATTATCCGTTTCCCTGAAGCTCAATTCGACATGGTAAGGCTTGGAATCGGACTTTACGGAATTTCTGATAAGGAAACATCAAAATTGTTAAGACATGTGACAACCCTTCGCTCTGAGATAGCTCAAATCAGAAACATTCATCCCGGAGATTCTGTAAGTTATAATCGTAGCTTTATTGCTAAAAGCGATATGAAAATAGCAACCGTTTCTGCAGGTTATGCTGACGGTTTGTTTCGCAGTCTTGGCAATGGTAACCTTTCTTTATGGGTGAAAGATAAACCGGCACGTATCATTGGTGATATTTGTATGGATATGTGTATGATAGATATTACAGGAATGGATGTAAACGAGGGTGACTCTGTTATTGTTTTTAATTCTGACCATTCTGTTTCTGATTTGGCAAGGGCAGCAGGAACAATTCCATACGAAATTTTGAGCCGTATTTCACGGCGTGTTAAGCGAGTTTATTATCACGAATAACTAACCTGATTTAATTGACCGGAGGTACTGTCAGTGGGTTGATTAGGGAGGTTGTCAAC
>JACZJI010000077.1 GCA_014860665.1 Bacteroidales bacterium
AAATAATCATCTGAAATGCTATCCTTTATAGAAATTTCCTCTGTTTTTAGTGAATAATATCAGCGTTTTAGGAAAAAAATCATACTCAGTAAGGGGAAGTTTTTTTTACTTTTAACGCCTAAATCGTTAAGGAATTGAAAAACCTAAATTTTAATTAAATTCTTTATTTATGAAAAATGTAAAATTACTCTTGATCCTTTTCATTAGCTTTCTTTTTACCGGAGCAGCAATAGCTCAGGGAACAGTAAAAGGTATAGTTAAGGATGCTGGTAGTCATGAAACTTTAGTAGGGGCTTCTATTGTAGTGGTTGGAACCCAAAGTGGTGTTACGACAAGTCTTGATGGAAGTTTCAGCTTAAAGGTTCCTGCCGGCAAGCACACATTAAAAATTAGCTTCGTAGGTTATCAGCCAACAGAGGTTAATGTTTCTTTAGACCAGGGACAAATCAAAGATTTGGGAGTGATTAACCTGACGTCTTCAACCGTCGGTTTGCAGGAAGTTAATGTAATGGCTTCAATTGCAGTAGATCGGAAGACCCCGGTTGCTATTTCTACAGTTCAACCACAGGTTATTGCTCAGCAGTTAGGTAACCAGGAATTTCCTGAAATTTTGAAATATACACCTTCTGTTTATGCAACAAAAGAAGGTGGTGGATATGGAGACTCACGTATCAACCTCCGTGGATTTAGCTCAAATAACATAGGAGTATTGATTAACGGAATCCCTGTTAATGACATGGAAAATGGCCATGTTTACTGGTCTGACTGGGCAGGACTTTCAGATGTAACCCAGACAATCCAGGTACAGCGCGGTCTTGGTGCTTCCAAAATGGCACTTTCATCAGTGGGAGGTACCATTAACATTATCACTAAAAGTACTGATGCTGAAAGAGGTGGTATAATTTACTCCGGAATGGGAAATGACGGGATGCATAAGTATATGTTTACCCTTTCCACCGGTTTGATGAAAAACGGATGGGCTATCACGGTTTCAGGAGCCCACACCTTCGGAAATGGTTACATTGATGGTACCAATTTCGATGGCTACTCCTATTTCCTGAACGTTGCAAAACAGTTTACTCCAAACCATCGTATATCGTTTACTCTGTTTGGGGCTCCTCAGTGGCATAATCAAAGAGGAAATCAGCACTTTATCAGTACCTATCTTGGACAAAGACCAACAAACGAAATTCCTTATCCTATCACAGATAAATACAGATATAACAGTGACTACGGTTACAGGAATGGTAAGGTTTATGGTGGTGCTTACGGATACAATTATTATGACAAACCACAGGCTTCGTTGAATGATTACTGGAAGATCAGTGAAAATTCATTTTTATCAACGGCCGTTTATGCTTCTATAGCAAAAGGTGGTGGTCGTAGAGTAGATGGTACAGGTGCTAAAATGTTGCAATGGAATTATTCTGTTGATGAGCCTTACAGCACAACCAAACTTACTCCTTACGGAACTTATGACTTTGATGCTGTAGCCGCTATCAATATGGCGTCTCTAAATGGTTCACAGGCTATTATCGGGGAAAGTATTAACTCTCATCAGTGGTATGGAGTTCTTTCTACCTTGAATACCAAAGCGGGTTATATGAATTATACCCTGGGTTTGGATGCAAGATATTATATCGGAGAACATGCAAAGCAGATAGAAGACTTGTTGGGCGGAACCTATTATCTTGATTCTTATGGTTCAACTTCTGGTGATATTAACCGGCCCGAGAATACTCCGCTGCACACAGGCGATTTTTATGCTTATCATGATGATGGCATTATTCGTTGGTTAGGACTTTTTGCTCAGGGAGAATACGTGAAGGATAATTTCTCGGCCTTCCTTTCAGGTGCTGTTTCTTCAAAAGGATACAATAGGCGTGACTATTTCTTATATACTCCCGGTAACCAATATTCAGGTTGGGTCAATTTTATGCCTTGGAGTGTAAAAACCGGTGCCAATTACAACTTTAGTAAACATCATAATTTGTATATTAATGGTGGTTACTTCACGAGAGCCCCTTACTTTAATATTGTTTATCCTAATTACACCAATGATATTAATCACGGTGCAAAATACGAACGTGTAGTTTCCGGAGAAATTGGTTACGGATATACCTCCAGAATGTTGAATGTTAAACTGGGTTACTACTACACAAGCTGGATGGATGAAGGATTGCGTGTATCCTTTGGCCAGGTTAGTTCAAACATTAGCGGTCTGAACGAACTTCACCAGGGAGTTGAGCTTACGGCTGTCTTCAAACCGGTTTCCAAATTTGTATTGAATGGGATGCTATCTGTCGGTAGCTGGAAATATACCAACAATGTCCATTTCACTGCAGTTGATCAGAACAACAACGTGCTTGGAACTTATAGTGCTTACATTAAAGGATTGCACGTAGGAAATGCTGCTCAGACAACAGCAGGACTCAGGGCATCCATGGAAGTTGTTCAAGGTATGAATATTGGTGTAGGTTATACTTATTTTGGTAACAACTATGCCGATTTTAATCCCCAAAACCGTACAAAGGCAGATGTTACTGCAGATGCATGGAAAATGCCTGATTTTGGTTTGATAGATTTAGATATTAACTATGACTTCAAACTTGGACCTTTTAATGCTACTATCTATGGTAATGTACAAAACTTGTTCAACACAATTTACATTGCTGATGCTACAGACGGATTGAATCACAGTGCAAGTACTGCTTTAGTTTGGTATGGATTTGGTCGTACATGGTATACGGGTTTGAAAATCAGATTTTAATCCATTGTTCTAATATTTAAACATTAAAATGTTATTAAGATGAATAAATTATATAAAATTCTGTTAATACTTATCGTTGCCTTAGCGTCGTGTAATCCAATGGAAAATATTAACAAACAGATGGATGAACAAGCTCCCGCTCCAAAGGAAAGCTTTTCTTACACACTTGCGAGTGGTGATTATTCTACGATCTCAACTGCGGCTCTTAAAGTTGCTACCGATGCTGCTGATTCAGCTACAGCAAAAAGTATAAACTCAACCAATTCTCTTCCGGAAGGTTATGCTGCTACTTATGTGCCGGCTATTTTGCAAAGCGCGTACCCTGCACTGGGATTAGGTTCCAATGCTCAGATTACGTACAATTTTAATAATGGTTCGTTAGCATCTCTTGTACAGTATACTTCTGCTAATCAATACAAACTGAGTGCTGCAGATTATAACTCTATTGGTGGTGATGTGGCCAACTATGGTACTTTTTCACCCTCTAATCCTCCAGCCAGTTATGTTCCCGATTTCCTGAAGACCAAGTTTGCGGATGCTGCTGATGGTACTTTGGAATTTGTTACATGCAATTATGCTAATACCGATCCGACTGCGGCTCCTCCGATTCTTGATGAGGAGTTCAATGGTTCTTTGGGTACCTTTACAGCAGTGAGTATAACAGGGGCTCAAGAATGGTATGCTTCGTCCTATGGAGCTGATCAATTCGCTAAAATTAGCGGATATTCAGGTGGAGCTCAGGATAATGAAGACTGGCTCGTATCACCTGCTATTGATTTGAGTGGAACCACCTATCCTTGTTTTCAGGTTGATCAGGCTGTTAAATATTTGAATGGACAGTGGGATCAGCTTCAGGTGATGGTATCCACAGATTATAGTGGTGACGTGACAACTGCAACTTGGACCCCCATGACAATTACCACGTTACCGGCAGAAGATTTCAAATTTGTAACTTCAGAAAAGGTTGATCTTTCGAAGTTTAAAGGAAAATCCATTTACCTGGCTTTTAAATATGTATCTACGACAAGTAATGCAGCTACCTGGGAAATCAATTGGGTGAAAGTGTATGGATCTGCTACCACTACCGCGATAGGTACACAAAGTGTTTTCTATCGCTTACAGAGCGGAACCTGGAAACCTGAGCCAGGTATTTATGCACTCAGTTCAAATGATTACAGTGCTATGGGGGCCCCCGGACAGTATAATAACTTTTCAAGTTCAGCAGAACCGGATAACTATCTTCCTCAATTCCTGGCACAGAAATATCCTTATGCTCAACTAGGAGATAGAATGAATGTGGCATATCTGTATTACTCAGGAAAAACCTATCTTCGTGTTGATCAGTATACCTTTACAAATACGGGATGGATGAACTACAATCCGGTAGAAGTCAAAGTAAATCAGTTTATTAATAATGGCTCTAAATGGGTTTTTGACCCAACGGTTACCTTTACTATGGTTTCATCTGATTATCAATTAATCGTTGACGCAGTGAATACTGATCCTAATTTGAAACAATATGTGAATAAGTATGGTACCGGCGAAGTCTATTATGGTGCTGATGCTCATTATAATGATTTCAGTGCCCAGATTTCAAGCCGCACAGATCCTGCTTTTGACGGACTGACAGAGTCAGAGGCTACGACATTAATTATGACTCGTATACAGGAAGGACTCGCCGTGATGCTACAAGCTAAGTTCCCCGATGCAGTAGCTCAGGTAAGTGGTATTGATGTGAAATATGTCGTTACATATTATATATATGGTAATGATGGTAGTAATTCAAAATATACCAGCACTTTCCAATGCACAAAATCAGGTCCTAATCCTCAATTTACTTCAATAAGCGGACCTACAAAAGACTAATATTATGTAAGATAAGCATAAAAAGCCGCCTTTTTTGGCGGCTTTTTTTATTTTCGTTGAAATGTATTTTTTCATGATGAGGATTCAGGTTTTTTATCATTGTCCATCTTTTTTTGACTTTTATATTCAATTTGGGGAGTTTATTTGTGAAAAATTGATATTGGAAATCAAACAATTAATTTCTGATGAAAATTATTTTAAAAATAAAGTTGAAAAAAAGTTGCAAATAAAGAAAAGATAAGTACTTTTGCACTCCCAATTGAACGGGAAAGTTCTTTAAAAAGATGAGGCAAAAAGAGGGGATACGAGATATCCATTTGAAGAAGGACAGTAAGCCGAAAAAAAGAAATTTTTTTTTCAAAAAAGCTTGCAGGAATAAAAAAGAGTATTACTTTTGCACTCCCAAATAAAGGGAACGAGAAAGAAGAGAAGGAAAGGCTGCCAAAAAGGGCAGAAAGTTCATAGACATAATGAAGAACAACAAAAGGAAAGGAAC
>JACZJI010000078.1 GCA_014860665.1 Bacteroidales bacterium
TTATAATAGTTTGAGTTGATAACGCGACGCCCTTCCTGAAACAGAAGGGCGTTTTTGTTTGATTATCCATAAAATTAAAGTTATGTTTAAAAATGTAGTTTGCCCCGTTTCGAACGAAAAAGTACCGGAACATTTGCCAAGAGTAACGGCGTTTCTCAACATTGCGTTGATTGTGATTTATCTACATTACCCCACGCCTTTCTTATTGGCATTTTTAACGATCGATTTTTTCGTTCGCGGGTACAATCAACCAAAATATAGTCTGCTGAATTATATGGCAAGAAATCTAAGCCGGCTTCTCCGTTTAAAGTCGAAACCCATCGATAGGGCCCCGAAAATATTTGCTGCCCGGTTAGGCGGAGTTATGTTTTTATCGGCTTTGATCATTAACCTGCTGGGTGGGATTGAAATCACCTACGTGATTACCATCATGGTCGCCACATTGTCAACGCTCGAATGCGTTTTTAACTTCTGTGTGGGATGCTACATGTACAATTATCTGGTCCTGCCGTTCTATAGCAAAAACTGAGAAAAAGAGGCAGCCGGTTGGTTTATGATTCCAAAGAATCGGTTAACTGCTTTACATCAATCGTAAAGGCACAGTCGAAATGTTTTTGGGGGCAGGCCATGTGTCCGTGAAGCCCGCAGGGCTTGCAGCTTAGCTCTTTGTGAGTCTGCACAATCACTGCGTTGTCAGCGCGGGGGCCGAAACCGAATTCGGGTACTGTGGAGCAATAAATAACGCATGTTTTGGCATTCACAGCCGAAGCAAAATGCATGGGTGCTGAGTCGTTCATGTAATTCATCTGTGCATCCTTCATCAGCGCTGCAGATTCCAGGAAACTCAAAGTCCCGGCCAGGCTCAGACTGTTTTTATGCCCTGACCTGTTAATGATCTCTTCACAGATCTGCTTTTCTTTGGATGAGCCCAAAAAGTAAATCCTGATGTTCTGATCAAGGGTTGAAATAAATTCGATCCACTTTTCAACAGGGAATTGTTTCGTAAACCATAACGAAGCGGGCGCAATGGTGATGTATTCCGACGTTTTGTATTGGGAAACCTTAGCATAATCGTGATCCTGAGGATAAAGTTTCATTTTCGCCTCATGACAATTACTGATGCTTTTAATCAACTCCAGGTTTCTTTCGGTTTCATGGGGCAGGTTTTTTTCTGTTCCTATCCAGTGCTTCACACGTTGCGTGAAAAACAATGACAGCGGGTTTTTATCAAATCCAATTCTGATCCCTGATCTGGAAAGTGCCGTCACCAAACCTGTAGAGGCAAAACGCTGCACATTGATTACCGCATCGTAATTGTTTTCTCTGACAATATTGATCAATTCCCAAAGCCTGGCGTATTTCTTTTCTCTTTTGTCCCAAATAAAAATGTTATGCAATTTTGGATGTTGCTTAAAAATATCTTGATATCCGTATTTTAAAAGAAAATCTATTTTGGCATTTGGGTACTCCTCACTGAGACATTCTATAATGGGCGTCGCAAGGACAACATCTCCTAAACTGGCAGTTTGTATGATTAGAATTTTTTCCAAAATATCTTTTTTCTTAAAAACAAGACTATAACATTATGCTATAATGTGTTAACAGTATCTCTTAACTACCTAGCTTAATCTTTTCTTAGAGACTCCCAGAAAAAATTATATGTCACTACTTTTACCTAAGCAAGAGCCATTTAAACACATACTGAAGATAGTTATAAAAGTAAAATTTTACTTATCCTTATAAGAAGGAACAATTTACACTTTTTACCGACCTAAAAGTTACAAAAATTAATCAGGTAGCCTAAAATGAAAATGTATTTTATTTTCTTATCTCCATTACTTTTCTTTCTTACGAAATATAATGATCAGATTCAAAATTAAGATAATCTGCCAGGTTTTTGGGGAAAGCAGATAAATAATGATTTCGGGAATCGCGAATTTGTATCGTATTTTTCGAAAGGCGTTGATGGATTTGAGTGTCAATTCCACTCATATTCAGACGGAATAAATTCAGGCCTGGAATAGGTTCTGATATTAAGTTTAATGGGAAATCCATTTCCTTATTTGCAAGCAAAACTGCAAACATTCGTCATGAAGGAACTTTAGATACTGTCAATAAAATGATCATAAGGAAACTTAAATATTTCGACGGTTTACAATTGGAATTTAATTTTAATAAACTATCCTGAGAGGAAATTGCTAATAAATACCCCGGACTTCTTAATCTTTCCAATGGGGAAACAGATGTCATTGATCCTCCTTTACAAACTAATCGCAGCTGATAACTGGTAAATTAGCCGAAAAAGGACTTGATCAGAGCCATATAGAAAACATAATAGCTGATTATATTGTTAAAGGAATTCAATAAAAATTTTGACTCAGGTGTAATCGGAATTACTGATCACATTTTCTATAAAATTTATTGTTTTTCAATATTTTCGATTTCATTTTTTATAATACGAGTCCAAATCTTGTAACCCTCTACATTCATATGTAAGCTGTCCGGTGAGAAAATACTAGTTTTGATTTTGCCATTTTTGTCAAACATAGCACTCCAAACATCCCCATAGTAAGTATAATCATTGCTCTGACACAACTTCTTTATATAATCATTGGTAACAGCAGAGCTTTGCAGCTTATCACGCCGAGCCGGGGAAGGCTTCACAGACAGAAAAATTATTTTGGTCTCCGGTAATTTTTCATGAATAAGACTATCCAGATAATCAGCATTAGCCTTTATTTGCATCGGAGTCAAAGATAATTGATCATTATCTCCCTCGTAAATCACAACAATTTTGGGATCATATTTGAAAATCAACTGATTGACATAATAAATCAATTCCGGGAAAGTAGAACCGCCAAAACCCCGGTTTATGACTTGTATCGGTTCCATATCATGTTGCAATGTTGTCCATTTCCTGATACTGGAACTTCCCACAAAAAGCACCTTACCCCTTCCTGGGAATTTTACAGAATCCTGTTTTGCATATTTTTCAACTTCCGCGCCATATCTTTTTATTTCCCTTTGAGGGAAGTAATTAAAAACATTAAAAGCGCTGGTACTATCATTTGAAAAAGTAATCTTACTTTTTGCAATACTATTGCTTTCACTTTTTGCATCTTTTCTACTATTTAAATTGCAGGAAAATAAAATGACGCTTAAGGCAACCATCGAAAAAAGGACTCTTTTCATAGTCGTGCTATTAAATTTACAATGAATTATAAAATTAATTTTAGACCGCAATTTAATGAGAAACCTATTTACTCATACTAAGAATCTTCTTTTAACTTTGTAAAAGAAGATTCAAGAAAATATCATAAAATAAAAAATAAAAATGAAGGAAGGCCAAAACAAGACCGGCGATATGCCGGTAGAAGAATTCAGAAAATACGGTTATCAGGTAGTTGACTGGATTGCCGATTATTTGAAAAATGTCGAGAAATATCCGGTGCTTTCTCAAATAAATCCTGGTGATGTAAAATCTAAAATACCGGCACAACCTCCGCAACAAGGAGAAAGCTTTGATAAGATAATCAAAGACGTTGATGAAATCATCATGCCGGGAATTACCCACTGGAATCATCCGAATTTTATGGCTTATTTTAATTCCACTTCCAGTGCACCAGGAATTCTTGCTGAAATGTTTTCAGCAGCACTTAATGTAAACGGAATGTTATGGAAAACATCCCCATCTGTAACAGAACTTGAAGAAGCATCGCTAAATTGGTTCCGACAAATGCTTGGATTCCCTGAAGCATTCTGGGGAATTATCTATGATACTGCCTCGGTGAGCTCAATGCACGCCATTGCAGCAGCCAGAGAACAAGTTTCACAATTTCTTTTCCGAAAGAAAGGAATGGCCGGTAGAGCAGAAGTTCCAAGATTAAGATTGTATTGCACTGAACATTCACATTCTTCCATAGACAAAGGAGCCATTGCGATGGGAATTGGCGTAGAAGGAATCAGAAAAATTCCTGTAGATAATCAGTTCAGAATGATACCGGAAGAACTAGAAAAGGCCATTAAAGAAGATAAAGCAGAAGGATGGTTCCCGTTTTGTACAGTAGCTACTGTAGGGACCACTTCATCCACAAGCATCGACCCGGTTGATGAAATAGGTGATATCTGCACCAGAGAAAATATTTGGTTTCATGTTGACGGTGCTTATGGTGGAATTGCTGCAGTACTGCCAGAAATGAGACATATTTTTAAAGGAATTGAAAAAGCTGACTCAATAGTCGTCAATCCACATAAATGGATGTTTACACCTATTGATCTGAGTGTATTTTTCACAAAAAAACCGGAAATATTAAAAAGAGCCTTTTCTCTTGTGGCGGAATATCTAAAAACTCAGGAAGGAGAAACTGTTCAGAATTACATGGATTATGGGGTACAACTTGGGAGAAGGTTTCGCTCACTAAAACTTTGGTTCATTATCCGATATTTTGGGGTTGAAGGAATTCAGAACAGGATTCAGGAACATTTGGATCTTGCCAAAAATTTAAAGGTAGAAATCGAAAAAGATAAAACCTTTGAAATTATGGCTCCTATGCCGTTTAGCGTAATTTGTTTCAGGTTTCATCCAGAACAATTATCAGACGAAAAAAGCATTGACGAGATAAACGAAAAACTTATGAGTGAAGTAAATGCAACAGGGGAACTATTTATTTCACATACAAAATTAAATAATAAGTTGGTTCTTAGAATTGCTATTTCCGGTATTCGCACCGAGAAAAGACACGTAGATCAAGCCTGGAAATTAATTCAGACTAAAGCAAAAGAATTGATTTAAAAATTTCAGTCATTCTGAAGGTCATGAAATTTCATGACCTTCAGAATGATATTTCATCATCATTTTATAAAGCCGTGCATTTTTAACCATTTTACACACGCTTCCGTCCATGATGATTCTGTATCATTATTTTTTCTTCCTAATCCAAAACCATGTCCTCCCTTTTCATACAAATGAAGTTCACAGGGAATTTTATACTTTCTTAGTGCCAGGGCATAATCGATACTGTTCTGGACAGGAACCACAGGGTCGTCCATAGCCTGTACTAAAAAAGCAGGAGGTGTATACTTGTTGACCTGCAATTCATTGGAATACATCATCACCAATGCCGGGCTTGGATGTTTTCCAAGCAAATTGATCCGAGAACCCATGTGTGTGATCCCAGCCTCCATTGAAATTACAGGATAAACCAAAATGGAGAAATCAGGGCGTGCGCTTATTGAATCAACTGGTTTGTAGACTTTTTGATTAAAATGCGTTGACAAAGTAGAAGCTACGTGTCCACCGGCGGAAAAACCCATAATACCGATTTTGTTCGGATCGATTTTCCATTGTTTTGCATGACGTCGTACGATACGCATAGCTCGCTGGGCATCCTGTAAGGGTCCAATGGTTTTATTAATCATGATGGCAGTATCGGGTAATCTGTATTTCAATACAAATGCTGTTACTCCAATACTATTCAACCATTGTGCAATTTTTGAACCTTCGTTTTCAATAGCCAGGTGGGAATATCCTCCGCCTGGACATATAATCACTGCTGTACCACTTGCTTTATTTACAGATGCAGGATAATAATCCAGTGTAGGATCCGAAATATTCTTTTCCCAGGCACCATTCTTGTTTGTACCTATTTCAACTTTATAAGAAGGATCATATTTAGAATCAGGAACACCGTTTGGCCACAACTCAATTACCCTTGTTTGGGCAACCGCTGCAGTAAAGCACAGCAGCAAACTTACTATTATCAAATTTAATTTGTACATCAATTTCATTTTTTGAGAACCCTAATCATAATATAACAGGGCTAATAAAACAGTTTACAAAATCCAAAATTAAATCTTTCATCCAGTTTTTCAGAATCTAAATTCAACTTTATGCTCGGAGCTTAGAATATTCTAAAATTTGATTGTACATCCATAAATGCTGACGCTCTGAAGAGAAATTTATTATTTACTGTTTTAATAATCTAAATATGATTTATAAATCCGTTGACTATAAATTTGAGAAAGCTAATCCTAAATGTCAAAATACTAAATAATGTTTGTCGATAAAATCAGCATATTAGTCGAAAATCAGGAAAAGAATATTTTTATCAAACATGTACGAAACCACTATTATTAGCATCTGTAATTCCCTTGTTAAAATAATACACAAAATCTGTCATAATCATATAAGTTACTGAATAAAAGCATTTTTATTAATAATATTCGGAAATATCTTTCCGACTTTTTCAGCACCATCTTTCATTAAAACAGAATTAGGACTAGAGTTTTATTTTTTCTTGTGTTTATTTCTAACCAAAACTTAATATAACTTTCAGGAGAACAAAAGCTAAAGCTTAATATATTTCCTATATTTGGATTGTTAAACCAGTATAATAAACCGATTCGGACTAACTACCGGAAAGGACAATAACAGATTAATTATCGTTTATTAATTTAATCCATTTTTTATGAAACGTTTGCTACTTTTTTTAATCCTTTTTGTGCCAATGTTTGTTTTCGGGCAATCCGATTTACAACCAAAATGGCTCAGATATCCGGCCATTTCTCCAGATGGACAATGGATTGCTTTTGAATATAAAGGCGACATTTTCAAGGTTCCTGCTAGTGGAGGAACTGCAATACCTTTAACTATGACTCCTGATTATGAGAGTTATCCTGTATGGAGTCACGATGGAAAACACATTGCTTTTGCATCCGATCGATATGGAAACTTTGATGTTTTTATCATGTCTTCGAATGGCGGTCCCGCAACCAGGCTGACTTATAATTCTGCTACTGATATTCCCTCTGATTTTACTGTTAACGACAAAGATGTCATTTTTGGAACAGCACGTAATGATATCTACACATCGGTAAGATTCCCCATACCGGGATTATTTATGAAATTATACAAAGTTCCTGTTGAGGGAGGACGTTCCATAATGATTAATTCTGCCGGTACGGAATATGCAAGATACAATCATGATGGAAGCAAAATAATTTTCGAGGACCGTAAAGGTTATGAAAGTGAACAAAGAAAACATGAAATGGCTTCTGTTACTCGTGACATTTGGACCTATGATTTCAAGACAAATGAATATACCAAGCTTACTACCTTCAAAGGAAATGATATGGAACCTGTTTGGGGTAGCGGCGATTCCTATTATTATTTGAGTGAAATGAATGACAACGACCTGAATATATTTCAGGCAAACCTGTCTGATCCAAGTCAACCAAAACAATTAACTCAATACAAAAGAAATCCAATTCGAGGGCTTACTTATTCCGTTGCAGCAAACAAATTATGTTTCACACACGATGGTGTAATTCTTACTATGACACCGGGACAGGAGCCAAAACAAGTACCCATTGCTATTCAGGCAGATTTTGCAGAGCAATCCACCAAGACAATTTCTGTAAACAACAAAGAAATAAGCGAGATGGCTTTATCTCCTAACGGAAAAGAAGTGGCATTTGTTTATCATGGTGATATTTTTGCAACCTCTGCAGATGGTCACACTACCAAAAGATTGACAAATACTCCTTATCAGGAAAGGATGATTGAATTCAGTCCTGACGGACGCTCCATCATTTATTCTGTTGAGAAAAACGGATCGTGGAATATTGATAAGCTACATATAGAAAACGCCAAAGAACCTTATTTCTATGCATCAACCATAGTTGATAATTCCCCTGTTATTGAAACGAACCAGGACGATTTTCAACCGCTTTATTCTCCTGATGGAAAAAAAATAGCTTATCTGGAAAACCGCAATATCCTTAAGGTTTACAATACAGAAACACATAAATCAGTCACTGTAATTCCTGAAGGCGTAAATTACTCTTACTCAGATGGCGACCAGTATTTCACATGGTCACCTGACAGTAAATGGATTCTGGCCCAGTCAAATGAAGGGACATCATTTGCACGTTCGGATATAGATCTTGTAAAAGCTGACGGAAGCGGCGAACGTAAGGATCTTACGCAGAGCGGATTTGATGACTACAGACCAAAATGGGGTATGGGTGGCAAAATGATGGTATGGGTTTCAGACCGGGAAGGAATGAAAAACCTCAGCCGTGGCGCACAAGGTGATGTATATGCTATGTTTTTCAATCAGAAAGCTTTTGACAGATACAATCTGAGTAAAGAAGATTTTGATCTGCTGAAAGAAGAGCAAAAGAAAGATACTACCAAAGTCAAAGAAGACAAAAAAGAACCTTTGGTACTCAACCTTAAAAATCTCGATAGCCGCACAAAGAGGCTGACCATCAATTCTTCACTTCTCAGTGATTTCGTCCTTTCTAAAGATGGTGAAAAGCTATATTATCTTGCCAAATACGAAAGAGGGTATGATTTGTGGGAAACGGAACCTCGTACTCACGAAACAAAAATTCTTGCTCATTTAAGTTCACCTACCGGAGGAAGTCTGGAGATGGATAAAGACGGCAAAAACATTTTCGTATTGGCAGGTGGAAGAATTAGTAAAGTTGAGCTTTCAAACGGAAAGGCACAGCCACTTGCTATTAATGCCAATTTTGATTGGGATCCGGCAGGAGAACGTGCATATATTTTCAATCACGCTTGGGAACAGGTACGGAAAAAACTTTTCGATCCAAATTTGCAGGGGGTGAACTGGAAATATTATCATGATTTCTATAAACAATTCCTGCCTTATATCAACAATGACTACGATTTCTCAGATTTATTAAGCGAGCTTCTGGGAGAATTAAATGTGTCACATACCGGTTGTTATTACAGGCCTCATTATGATAACCCTGATCGTACTGCATCATTAGGAATGTTGTATGATGAAACAAAGGGAGGTAATGGTCTTGTTGTAGAAGATATCATCACACGTGGGCCTATGGATAATGCTCAAACAAAGGTAAAAAGTGGCGACATTCTTGAAAAAATAGACGGAGTTCAAATCGATAATGATTTTGATTGGGCAAAATTACTGAACCACAAAGCAGGTAGCTTTACAAGATTATCATTCTTTGATCCAAGCACAAAAAAATCCTGGGATGAAGTTATCAAACCCATCTCTTCAGGAGAAGAACAAGAATTGATGTACGATCGTTGGGTTGACATTATGCAAAAGATGACTGATAGCTTATCTCATGGCCAAATTGGTTATGTTCACGTCAAAGAGATGAATGAACAAAGTTACAGGACTGTCTTTGGAAAAGTTCTTGGTAAGAATTTTAACAAGAAAGCGCTGATTGTTGACACCAGATTTAATGGTGGCGGATGGTTACATGATCACCTTGTCACTTTCCTGGACGGAAAGCTTTACATGCAATTTGCACCACAAGGTCATCTCCTGCCTGATGGAGAATCAATGGACAAATGGGATAAACCCAGCTGTGTTTTGATAAGTCAAAGTAACTATTCCGATGCTTTTATGTTCCCATACATTTATAAAGAACTTAAAATCGGAAAGCTTATTGGTATGCCTGTACCTGGAACAGGCACTGCAGTGTGGTGGGAGCGCCAGATAGATCCTACACTTGTTTTTGGTATCCCAATGGTAGCTTCAAAAGGCGTTAACGAAACTCACTTTACTGAAAATCATGAGCTTGAGCCAGATATAAAAGTAGACAACCCGTATAATAAGGTGTTGAATGGTCAGGATCCGCAACTTGAAGCAGCTGTAAAGGAAATGCTGAAAGAAACCAGCAAAAGCAAATAGTACAATAGTTTGCTGTTAGTCTAAAAAGGGGAGCTCAGTGGGCTCCCCTTTTTATTTTAAAACTGATTGTAAGATTATTAAAAATAATAGCGTTGAAATATTGTTTTTATGATTTTTTACATCACAAAATGGAATAAAAAGTATACCGTAAGTGTCTTAATAGATAGAAAATTATCAAGAGTTAGGTTATGATGGATCCCGTTATCATATTTGTACACATTCCTAAAACGGCAGGGACAAGTTTAAGTTTTGTTCTTCACAACACTTTTTTGCTATCACACTGCCATACTGACCATTCAAAAAAGGAGGTATTTTCTGTCAAAGACTTTCAAAAGGCAAATCAAGTTTTTTTCAGACTAAAAAGCTTACACGGACACAGCTTCATAAACGCAACAAACAGTTTCCCTGAAAATTTTGTTTTTTATACTTTTCTGAGGGATCCAATCGTCAGAACCGCGTCGGAGTATCAGGCGGATGTAATACAGGGAGGTCAAAAAAAATCATTTGAAGAATGGATTGTCGAAAAATCGAGACACAACATCCATGTAAAGATATTGCAGGAAGTGAAGATTTGGAAAAAGCAAAATTCATTTTAGCGGAAAAATATGCCTTTGTAGGATTAACGGAAAAATTTCAGGAGTCTCTTTCTGCACTTAACTATTATCTACCATATGCCCTGGATACCAATTATGTGAAAAAAAAGAATGTTGCAGTAAACAATGAAATAAAGAATTCTATTCTAATCAATCCGAAATATGTTGAGATGCTTAAACAGGCGAATAACCTGGATATTGAACTCTACAAGTATGTGAAAAACGAGTTATACCCCAAATTAATCTCAAAAGTTCCAATAAACCATCGAAAGAATACTAAATCACATCACTCCCCAAGGCTTAGATACCTTATTTCGGTTGACTACAATAAATTTATTTACAGACAACTATATAAAGCATTGAGCAAGCTCGAGCAATAATTATAGGTTA
>JACZJI010000079.1 GCA_014860665.1 Bacteroidales bacterium
GTGCAACTGGTCCAGACAGTTCTGCGGAGGTCCAGGTTATAGTGTAATCAGTCCAGGCAATTCCGCGGCCTTCCCGAGCGGTCTGCAGCTATTTTTTCCATTTTTTGTATAATTTTTTTCTAATTTTAAACCGGTATTACAAAACCCTCATATATTAATACTTTCGTTATGAAGATACTTGGAAACCTGATATGGCTACTATTCGGCGGACTGGCTACAGCCATCGAATATTTTATCGCGAGCATCCTGCTTTTTGTTACTATCATTGGAATTCCTTTCGGATTACAGACGCTGAAAATTGCTGAGCTGACCTTGTGGCCATTTGGAAAGGACACACGAACTACAGGACAATCATCCGGATGTTTGACAACCATAATGAATATCGTCTGGATTTTGATTGGCGGAATCTGGATCAGTTTAACACATATCCTTTTTGGAATTCTGCTTGCTATCACTATTATTGGAATTCCGTTTGCGAAACAACATTTCAAACTGGCTGCCCTGGCACTGGCTCCCTTTGGGAGGGAAGTTGTCAATAAGAATTAGAATTTGATAAATAATTAAAATAATTTACAGACACATTATGAAGACAAAAAATTTTGTACTGGCAATGGTTTTACTTTTTTCAACCTTAGGCGTTTTCGGACAGAGTAAATTAACCCCGAAACAAATTTTAAAAAAGAATTATCAACCCGTTGTAACTTTTATACATGATAACGAACCCGTTCCAGATCAGTTTCCATCTTACCCGAGCGGAATACAAGGGCTATACAAGGACATTGTTAATAAACTGGTTTATCCAAGAAACGCACTTAAGGAAAGAGTTGCCGGTAAAGTTGTGGTAAGTTTTGTTGTCGAGACAGATGGTAGTGTAGGACAGGTTCAGGTAGTGAAAAGTGTCAGTAAGTTGCTTGATGATGAAGCCATTTGGCTGGTAAAGCATCTCAAACCATGGGTTCCAGGATATAAAGATGGAAAACCAGTAGATGTAAGTTATAATCTGCCTATTGATTTTAGAATACCAAAGAAATACGCTACCCCGTTCTAGTTTAAATATATGATAGGAGTGGTTTTTAAAAAATCTGTTCATGAAATCATAATAGGCTGTCTTGGCAAATTTTTTCATCGACAGACAGCGTCAGTTTTTCCTTAAAATTTTACTCGAAAGCAACATGCCATAGACCATTTAAAGATTAAGCGATGCCTGATTTTATTATTGATAGAAATTCACAGGTTTTAGTACCTTGCAACGCAATTCTGTCAAAAGAATGTTGACGCTCTTACGGGGGAATTTAAGAACAGGAATAAATCAAATTAAAGGACGTTAACACTTGCTTTTGGCTGACGCATCAGTTATTAACCTTTAAGTTTTGAAACCGTTGAAAAAATTTTTACTCCTGTTGCTTATGGCAATATCAGCTGTTATTGCCCAGGCAGAGAAACCGGTTATTGTTATGGTTGTTAACAAACCGCTTAAAAGTAACTTATCATTTTTAATTACAGTTTCGACTGACAGTTTGACGACAATATATATGGATTGGGGTAATGGAAACCTCACCTCCTATACTGGTGGCCCTTACTCTTTCTCATACAATGCAACAGGGATGCTCACCGGAGATACAGTGAAGATATATGGGGACGGTATTACAGCGCTTAGGGTTCCTCAACTGGATTTAACCTATCTGGACGTATCAAAAGATACGATGCTTACTGGACTTGAATGTTCGAAGAACGAACTCACCGCTTTGGATTTATCAAACAACAAATCTCTTCAGTCATTGTCCTGTGCCGATAATAAGATAGCGTCACTGGATTTATCTGCTAATACAAAGCTTCAGTATCTGTATTGTGGGAACAATCAGTTTACTGCACTGAATGTGTCAAACAATACGGAACTTCAAACATTATATTGTAACAACAATTTGATTTCGGGATTGGATATATCCAGAGATACAATGCTTAAAAATCTGAGTTGTTTTAGCAATCAACTTACATCACTGGATGTGTCAAACAATACAGCACTTCAGACATTATCTTGTAGTAGCAATTTGATCTCAGGTTTGGATGTATCCAATAATTTAATGCTTCAGGAATTGGACTGTGGGAACAATCAGCTTGCTTCTTTGGACCTATCAAATAATAAGGAGCTTACTGTTTTATCTTGTGCAAAAAATCTGCTAACAAACCTGGATATAACAGCAGATACCGCATTGCAAACTATTAGCTGTTCTAATAATCAGATTTCTGCGCTGGATGTTTCAAAAAATACAGCGCTTTCTTTTATAAACTGTACAGGAAACCAGATAACAGCGTTAAACGTATCAATGGATACTGTGCTTCAGAACTTGGAATGTTTTAATAATCAGCTTTCGGCCATTGATTTACCATACAGTAAGAATCTCCAAGGTTTATACTGTTATAATAATCAACTCACATCATTGGATATTTCAAAGAATTCAGGATTGGTGAATTTATACTGCTATGACAATCAACTGGCATCACTAGATATTTCAAAAAATACGGCACTTCAAGGGTTACTCTGTGATAATAATCAGCTTACTTCATTGAATGTATCAGCGGATACAGCACTTCAAAAATTGTATTGTGGTGGCAACCAGCTTACCTCACTGGATATATCCAAGAATATGGATCTTAAAACTTTATCTTGTGATGATAATCAGCTTACCTCAATAGATATTTCTAATAATCCAGGCCTCAATAATTTTTCTTGTTCAGGTAATCAGCTTACATCTCTTGATGTTTCAAAAAATTTGAAACTTGCAACCATTACCTGCGACAGCAATCAGATTGCCGGACTGGATGTATCAAAAGATACTGTACTTAGTCATATGTCTTGTGTTTCTAACCAGCTTACTTCACTGGATGTATCCAAGAATATTTATCTTAGAATTTTATATTGTAATGGCAACCGGCTTGAATTTACAACGCTTCCTTCACTTCAAAACTATTGGTTCTATGTATACAGCCCTCAATCTCGAGTAGGGCTTTCCCGGAAATTATATGATCCGGGAGATACTATCGACTTGAGTGATCAGTTTTGTGTGAATAATGACACTACACAATATGTCTGGGAAACTACTGGCGGAACAGTTTTGTCATTGGGTAAAGATTATAGTCTTACAAATGGTGTAACGACTTTCCTGAAATCGCCTTCAGACAGTGTGTACTGCTTGATGACTAATGCTTCTTTTCCGATGCTCAAGTTGGCTACAGGGAATATTTGGATAAAAAATACGACTTCCGTTAAAGAGTATCCCATTCCGATGAAGATTTATCCCAATCCGGTTTCCGATGCATTTCACATCGATTTGCCCAGTGAAATTCTAAATGTATCGCTATATAACGAAGATGGGGCACGAGTTTATAACGATGATACACATTATAATGGGAAAGCCCTTATTCCGGTAAAAAATCTCCCAGATGGAGTCCTGATTGTCAGAGTGACTACATTAAAAGGAACCTATGTGAGACGATTAGTAAAACGATAAGACTGCTGAATTCGAAAAATGAGATTCCTTGTATCTTTCTTACGAGAAATTTAAAATTAGAGAAAGCAATAAATTAGCTATATTTAAGGTTACAAATTACTAACCTAAAAAGAACTATTATGAGTCGAAACGTTCAAGGGCAAGCCGGTTCCGGTGCCGTATACGGGCTCGGATTTGTTGGCGCTGCCGTTTATTTTATTTCACATGCTACCAGTTTCTGGGTAGGCGTGTTGGGATTTATCAAAGCCATCGTTTGGCCTGCAGTTCTTGTTTATGACGCGTTTAAAGGCCTTGGAGCTTAAACTAAAATTAAAAAAGGCTGTCTTTTAAGACAGCCTTTTTAGTTCATAAATCGACAAGGACTTTGATTCTTCCTTTACAAAGGGATATTTCCGTGTTTCTTCGGAGGAATTCTTTCTGATTTGTTTTGTGTCATTTCCAAAGCCTGGATTAGTTTCTTACGTGTATTACGAGGATAGATAATCTCATCAATGTAACCCACTTCTGCAGCTTTGTACGGACTGGCAAAATTATCGCGGTATTCCTGTACTTTTTCTTTTCTTGCTTCGGCATCAGTATTCCTAAAGATAATATTTACAGCTCCTTCAGGCCCCATAACGGCAATTTCGGCCATAGGGTAAGCGTAATTTACATCGGTACCGATATGTTTGGAAGACATCACATCATACGCTCCGCCATAAGCCTTGCGTGTGATGACCGTAATTTTGGGAACTGTTGCTTCCGCGAAAGCGTAAAGAAGTTTTGCTCCGTGTTTGATAATTCCGCCAAATTCCTGGGTAGTTCCCGGAAGGAATCCCGGAACATCTTCGAAAGTAATCAGCGGAATGTTGAATGCATCGCAGAAACGGACAAAACGTGCAGCTTTAGTGGAGCTGTCAATATCCAGTACGCCTGCCAGAACCTGAGGTTGATTGGCCACGATACCTACTGAACGGCCACTAATACGTGCAAATCCAACAATAATATTCTGGGCATAATGAGGCTGAACTTCCAGGAAATGTCCGTTGTCAATAACAGAATGAATAATTTCCTTCATGTTATACGGTTTGTTTGGATCGATAGGAATGATCGTATCCAAATTGGGATCTTCTCTGTTTGGGTCATCCGTGCAAGTCTTTCGCGGCGGATCTTCCATGTTGTTCAATGGCAGAAAGCTCATCAGCTCGCGGATGGTCATCAGTGCCTGCTCTTCATCATCAGCTGAGAAGTGGGCTACACCACTTTTTTTGTTGTGGGTCATAGCACCGCCTAGTTCTTCTTTGGTCACTTCTTCATGCGTCACAGTCTTTATAACATCAGGACCTGTAACAAACATGTAAGAGGTTTCTTTCACCATCAAAATAAAGTCAGTGATCGCAGGAGAGTAAACTGCACCACCTGCACACGGGCCAAGAATAGCCGAAATCTGTGGGATAACACCTGAAGATCTTACATTTCTGTAAAAAATATCTGCATAACCTGCCAGACTTTCAACGCCTTCCTGAATTCGGGCTCCCCCTGAGTCATTTAAGCCAATAACGGGAGCTCCCATTTTTATGGCAAGATCCATAATTTTGATGATTTTGTTAGCGTTGGCCCGGCTCAATGATCCACCAAAAACCGTGAAATCTTGTGCAAAGACATACATTAATCGGCCGTCTATTTTCCCGTATCCGGTAACAACACCATCACCAAGGATTTTGTTTTTATCCATTTCAAAATCGGTGGCTGTGTGGGTAACAAACTTATCAATTTCCACAAAAGTGCCTGGGTCAAGCAAAGTAAGGATTCTTTCACGTGCAGTTTTTCTGCCAGCCTGGTGTTGTTTGTCAATTCTATCCTGACCACCGCCGAGTTCGGCTTGTCTATGTTTCTCTTCTAAAACTTTAATTTTCGATTCAAGTGTCATGTTAATGCTTTTTGTAATCAAATAGGATGGTTAAAAATGATTTTACTCAAAAGTGATCAGTGGCTGGTTGCCATCAATTTTGTCTCCTTCTTTTACAAGTATCTTTTTTACCACACGATCTTTGGTGGCCTTATACTCGCTTTCCATTTTCATGGCAGAGACAATAATCAGGGTCTCGCCTCCTTTGACAGGCTGGCCCTCTTCAACCAGAATTTTCACCACTTGTCCTGGCATTGGAGTTGAAATATAATCCGTATCCTCGTCCTCATGACCCTTTTGGTTTTTCAGATACCGGCTTTCAGCATCAATGATTTCAACTTCCAGCGTTTCTTCGGGTGTTTCTACTTTGTACTTTTTTAAACCTGTGGGGACAAGCTGAACATTGAAATTTTTTCCGTTGGAGACAATTGAAAAGATCCCCGGTTCGGGTTCCAGTATGTCGAGGTCATAAATATGATCGCCAACTTTAACTTTAATCTTGTCTTTGTCGCGGCTCAGAATTTCAATGGAACGTTCTTCCCCGTCTATTTTAACTTGATATGACATGTTTTCTTTGTTGAATTAAATACAACCTACGGCTTTTTTTCTTCCAAAATCTTTCCATGCATTGGAACTGACATGTACGCCATTATGATTTTTGGTTTCTTTGCTTTCTACCAGTTTCATATAATCGATGAAAGCTGCAACGGCAGCAATGTCCTTGCATTCTTCACTGCAGCGCTGTTCTGCTTTCAGTTCTTTTTCATGATTCTGGATGAAATGGGTCGTGTATTTCCCTGCTTTAAAGGCAGTAGCCTCCATGATTTTGTACAGGAATGGGATGGATGTTTTTACACCACTGATTTTGAAAATTTTCAGGGCTCGTTTCATTCTGTCAATGGCTTCTCCACGATCATTTCCCCAAACTACCAGTTTAGAAATCATCGGGTCGTAGTAGATAGGAATTTCATAGCCATTGTAGACATATGAGTCGTGACGGACGCCAGGGCCCAGTGGAAAATGAATATTTTGGATTTTTCCAGGGCTGGGCATGAAGTTGTTGTCCGGATCTTCAGCATAAATTCTGACTTCAATTGCGTGTCCTCGCTGAGAAAGGTCTTCCTGTTTAAACCGGAGCGGTTCGCCCAAAGCAACTTTGATTTGCTCTTTGACCAGATCGACACCTACTACTTGTTCAGTAATAGGATGTTCTACCTGTAAACGGGTATTCATTTCAAGGAAGAAGTAGTTCAGATTATCATCGGTGACGAACTCAATGGTTCCTGCACCGGAATAATTTACGGCCAGAGCAGCAGATACAGCATGTTTCCCCATTTCCATTCTGACTTCTTCAGTCATAATAGGAGAAGGAGTTTCTTCGACTACCTTCTGATGGCGGCGCTGTACCGAACATTCACGTTCAAACAAGTGCACACAATGTCCATGTTTGTCGGCCAGAATCTGGAATTCAATATGGTGCGGCGAATTGATATATTTTTCAATATAAACAGCATCATTTCCGAAAGCTGCAAGGGCTTCCGACTTGGCTGCTTTTACCGCAGAAATAATGTTTTCTTCTTTGTCGACCATTCGCATACCCTTACCGCCACCACCTGCGCTGGCCTTTATCATCACAGGCAGTCCGATTTTTTTAATGGTTTTGACAGCTTCGTCCAAATCAGTAATAGGGTCGGTAGTTCCTGGAACAACCGGAACCCCAGCTGCAATCATGGTTTTTCTGGCAGTGATTTTGTCGCCCATGGTATTGATCGCATAAGCATCAGGGCCTATGAAAACAATACCTTCTTCTTTACAGCGCTCTGAAAAAGTAGCATTTTCCGATAAAAAACCATATCCGGGATGAATTGCTTCAGCACCGGACTTTTTTGCAACTTCAATAATCTTTTCAAGATTGAGATAACTTTCTGCTGAAGGCGCCGGGCCTATAAGGTAAGCCTCATCGGCGTATCTCACATGAAGGGAAGAACGATCAGCTTCTGAATACACAGCTACCGTTTGGATACCCATCTCACGACAGGTGTTCATAATGCGAATAGCAATCTCACCCCTGTTTGCAATTAGGATCTTTTTAAACATTTAAAATGGTTTTAGTTGTTTGAATTGTAGCCAATTAACTCGAATCCCCTGAAAAATTGGCGGGGTAAAGATACTAAATTATAGATGCGGAAAGCAAATCTAAATTTCATTTTGGGTGTTGTAGACATGTGTTTCGCAATGCTTTTCGGTATCGATTTGGTGTTGTTTTGAGCTCTATTGTGTTGTTAATTAATATCAATCTCTAGTTGATTATAATAAGAGATAATTGTTAATAAATCAATGCATCCAGGATACGAATATTTTTGAAATACATACATTTTACGCTCGGTCTTTTAATATGTTTCATGGGAGGCAAAATGACTATCTTTGTTTGATTTTTAAGTCAGCGATATGGAAGATAAAATTTTTGATATCAAGGAAGTTAACAAATTAAATAAAGGGACCTTGATGGAACAATTGGGAATTGAATACCTTGATGTCCGTGAAGGTTTTATGAGCGCCCGTATGCCTGTTGACGAACGTACCTTTCAGCCATATAGAATTTTACATGGTGGGGCCACCATTGCGCTGGCAGAAACTTTGGCCAGCTTTGGTTCTGCCTTGATGATGGATATGGAAAAATATGATGTGAGAGGACAGAATGTTACGGTAAATCATGTAAGCAGTGCAAAAGACGGATGGGTTATTGGTGAAGCAAACATTATCCACAAAGGAAGAACAACCCATATCTGGAATGTAGATGTGAAGGATGAAAAAGACAGACTTATTTCAACCTGCCGACTGACGATTTTTATCTCTCCAAAGAAAAAATAAGCAATTGCAAATTTTATCGCTCATCCCTGAAAAGGGAAATCATTAAACAGCTTTCTCTTAAAAATGATCATAAATCAGATTTTATCGAAAAACCTTCCTTTTGTAGTCTACAGGATGCCGGATGAAACGCAACATGCTGTGATGATTCAGGGCCGGAAAGAGGTAGATACTTTCGATTTTAATTATATTGAAGAGCAAAAGGGGTTTATTCTGGCTCCTTATGATAGTTATGCAGATGGCAAGGCTTTTATAATCGAGCCTTCTTTTTTTATAGATGGCGATTCCGATCTGGAACAGTTGTATGCTTTTTTGGAAGAGATGCCGGACGAATTACCATATATGCCGCAGGTGGAAAAAGATATTTCCGACAGGGATTTATATTTGGGTCAGGTTCAAAAAATGATTGATCATATGAAAGCAGGCCATTTAAATAAAGTGGTGCTTTCAAGAATTCTTATCAAAAATCTACCGGTTGAATACAACATCGATTTGCTCTTCAAACAATTGTGCCTTCAATATCCAAGAGCCTTTGTTTATGTTTTTCACCTTCCTGGAGAGGGAGTTTGGATCGGTGCTACTCCTGAAACTCTCTTGCAAAAACAAGGTGATTATTTTGAAACAATGGCTTTGGCCGGAACCCAAAAGAAGCCAGATGGAACTATACCTGCACAGTGGGGAGAAAAGGAAATTCAGGAACAGCAATATGTTTCGGATTTTATCGATAGTCAATTAACAAACCTGGGAGTTTCTTCTTTTGAAAAGAGTGATGCGGAAACTATTTTTGCCGGTTCTCTGGCACATATTTGTACACGATTTAAAATTCCATTTTCGGAACTCGAAGGCAAAACAGGTGATTTCATAAGGTCGTTACATCCCACGCCGGCAGTTTGCGGCATACCTAAAGAAAAAGCCTGGCAACTTATTGCTGCAACAGAAAAGCATAAACGCCGTTTTTACACTGGATTTCTCGGTCCATGGAACCTGAATAGGCAATCACACCTTTTTGTAAATCTGCGTTGTGCGAGGATTTTGGAAAAGTCGTTGGAAGTTTATGTTGGTGGAGGACTTACCGCTGATTCTGTTCCCGAAAAAGAGTGGCAGGAAACCCTTGATAAATCGCAAACCATTTTGTCTGCTATTGAAAATTTACGGAACTTTGCGTCATGACATCCGATAAGAAAATTGTCAGTCTGCTGGCTGATTTATTTGCAAAGAAGGGGCTTGAAAACATAGTAATTTCTTCAGGTTCAAGAAATGCTCCCATCATTTTGGCCTTTGCCAACCATCCTGAAATAAAAGCATTAAGTGTCATTGATGAGCGTAGCGCCGCTTTTTTTGCGTTGGGAATAGCCCAGCAAACAAAGAAGGGTGTGGCTATTGCCTGTACCTCAGGTAGTGCTGTACTGAATTATGCTCCTGCAATTGCAGAAGCGTATTATCAGAAAATTCCGCTGCTTATTCTCACTGCTGATCGGCCTCCACATATGATTGATATCGGAGACGGGCAAACTCTTCGGCAGGAAAATGTCTTTTCTCTGTATGTGAAAAAAAGTTATTCGTTGCCTGTGGATTTCTCAGAGGAAGAAGATTTTTCTAAAGTGAACCGATTGATTAATGAGGCTCTTGATAATCTTTATTTTCCGGAAGCAGGTCCGGTCCACATCAATCTTCCTTTTGACGAGCCATTATATAATTTGACTGAAGAAGGAATCGGGGGAGAAGTAATCGACACTTTAGATGCAATACCTCCGGTGAGTGAAAACATCAAAAAAGAGTTTGCTAAGACCTGGAATGAAAACAAAAAAATTATGATTCTTGCCGGGCAGGCATCCAAATCACAAGTTGTTGAGGATGTGCTTTCAGACTTATCCGGTTTCCCTCAGGTGACTATTTTAACAGAAACAACTTCCAATTTATATCACCCCGATTTTATTGACGGAATCGACAATGCATTGACGACGATTCACCATGATGAATGGCTCAATTTCTTTCCTGATTTTCTCATCACGTTTGGTGGTGCCATCGTCTCAAAAAAAATTAAGAGCTTCCTGAGACGCCAAAAAATTGCACATCATTGGCATATTTCGCTTTCCGGAGAGAAAATGGATACCTATTTCTCTTTGTCACAAGTAGTGTCAGAAGAGCCGTCCGCCTTTTTCAAAAACATACTTTCTGAATTGAAAAAAGATGAAAGTGATTACAGGAACCTGTGGTTGCAAAAGAAAGATCTGACCGTGAAAGGTATTAAGCAATACTTGAATTCTATTCCGTATTGTGATTTTAAGGTTTTTGAAACCTTGATGGAAAAGATTCCGGCCGGGTCAGTTCTGCATTTCGGGAATAGTACACCGGTAAGGTATTCGCAATTGTTCGGGAGCTCAGAAAAATTCACTTATTTTTCCAATCGTGGTGTGAGCGGCATCGATGGTCAGACTTCTACTGCGTCTGGTGTTGCGTTTGCCAGTTCAGAAATTAATACTTTAATTACAGGTGATTTGGGTTTCTTTTATGATTCCAATGCATTGATGAATCTGAATCTGACACCGAATTTTAAGATGATTGTAATCAATAACGGTGGCGGTGGAATTTTCAGATTTATTCCGGGACCAGATACCAGTCCACAACTGGAACCTTTCTTTGTGGCAAAGCATTTCTGGAAAGCTGAAAAGCTCGCAGCTGCTTTTGATGTTCACTATTTCAAAGCTGAAAATTTGTCGGAATTGGAAGATGTCTTACCGAAATTTTATGAAAATCTGTCCAGACCGGCTCTTTTAGAGATTTTTACTCCTTCAGAAGAAAATGCACAGATATTGAGAAACTATTTTTCTTTTTTAAAAAGTATTAGCCATTGATTGGCCATTACAAGTGGTTTGAGAAGAGAGCGAGCAGGTGTCTTTAAAATTTCTTTCGAAGAGGGTAGGAGAGAAATCATTACAGGCAAAGCAGAAAATGCAAGTTCAAGGCTACTGTAAAATCTTCCTAACCCAATCCTGGTAAGAAACTGTTGTACATGTTTGTTGTGCAACTCCACGCTGATAGCAGAAAAAGCAACCATCACAAACACTGCACGGATCATCATGCCCATCCCAATAATAAATCCTGTTTCGCTAAACCAACGATGGTCAGGTTTCCCAAAATCCCAAAACAATGCCGAAAGTATTACGATGATTACAAGCTGAGACCAGAAAATGGGTTTTCGAAGTCGCTTTAAAGCCTTCCTGTAACGAATCCCCATCACTATTAAATAAAGCATTATAAATCCGTAACCAATGGATTGATATTCCATATTAATAAATAACAAACCAGCTGGAACAGTCAGGATG